>NZ_JAMBJZ010000004.1:0-46674 GCF_025291155.1 Apibacter sp. | reverse complement strand
AATTAACAACACATGAAACAAAAATTTTGGACTGCCGTATTATTATTATTTTCAACTTTTTATCTTTCTGCTCAAATACAAGATTTAGCAAATCTAGCTGAAGGAGAACTTGAATATGAACAAATATTATACACTAAAAACAATGAAGTATACGGGTATATCTACTTTTTCAATCAAGGTAAAATAAATAATGAAATAGAAAAAGTAGAATATGTTATATTAGATAAAAAATTTCACAAGATATCCAATGGCACATTTACCAGGGAGATATTCGAGTATTTGTCTAGAACTTTAACTCATTGTAATTTTATGGATAATGATTTATTAGTAAATTACGAATTAAGTAATCCTGCTTATGATATAACAATTTGTTCCGCCAACATTATTAATATCAGAAGGAAAACTATAGATAGAGAATATTGGTATTATATTGATAGATGGAAAGATATTCCTAGAACTTATGAAAAATATATGGAAATAATTAATCCACCTATACTGTAGCCCCCCCAGAACCTTAAAAATACAAAATTCAGAATTTTTTAGAAGATTAAAAAGTGTAAATTTTGGGGAAAGTTGGGGTTACTTTTTTCAATTTATTATAAATCTGGCAAAACGAGAATTATAAATAAAAGTCCTCCCTCTTTAATTTGTTTTTCAATTTCTTTATTAAAAGATGAATAATTTTCACGTCATTGTTTTACCTATATTTTTAAGATAATTTACCTGAGTAGATTTCCCCCTTTCATGCTCAGAATTTAAAAAAATTGAAACTGCAAGCTCTCTATCAGCCTTATCTAGAATATATTTAAGTTAACAATAAATTTGTAAATACAAGAAATACACACTTAATTATTTTTATTTCTAAAATTTTTTTGAATCAAAAATACAGTATTCATAATAGTTTCAAATATTCAATAAAAATGAATACAAAAATTGTAACTTTGTTATTCTTTTGAATAACCCCATGGGAAATACATTGAAATTATCAGGCTTAGAAGTTTTCTCTGCATATCCTGGAAGCAATTTTATAAATATAGGCGAAAGGACAAATGTGACCGGATCGCGTAAATTTTTAAATCTTATAAAAAATGAAAGATATGATGAAGCGCTATCCATAGCACGAGATCAAGTGGAAGGAGGAGCTCAAATTATTGATGTATGCATGGATGAAGGCCTAATTGATGGTGTAAAAGCGATGACAACCTTTTTGCGTCTAATAGCTTCCGAACCTGATATAGCGCGAGTACCTATCGTCATTGATTCCTCCAATTGGGAAGTTATTGAAGCCGGTTTAAAAAATATTCAAGGAAAAGGAATTGTTAATTCCATAAGCCTAAAAGAAGGAGAAGAAGAATTCATAAAAAAAGCTAAAATTATTAAGCGGTACGGAGCAGCCATTATTGTAATGGCTTTTGATGAAGATGGACAAGCAGATAATTTGGAAAAACGGAAAATAATTTCCCGTCGTTCCTATGATATACTGGTTTATCAGTTAGGTTTTAACCCATCAGATATTATTTTCGATCTTAACATATTTCCAGTTGGAACGGGAATGAAAGAACACCGAAAAAATGCTCTTGATTTTTTTGAAGGCACTCAATGGGTAAAAGAAAATCTTCCGGGATGTTTCGTTTCCGGAGGAGTAAGCAATGTTTCTTTTTCATTTAGAGGAAATAATAAAGTACGTGAATCTATTAATGCGGCTTTTCTTTTCCATGCCATTACATACGGACTCGATATGGGAATTGTAAACCCTACACAATTAGCTATTTATCAAGAAATAGAACCGGAATTACTACGGAGAATTGAAGACGTATTATTTGACAAAGATGAAGACGCTACAGAAAGATTGATAGAATATGCCGAAACCGTCGTACAACAAAAAGAAGAGAAAGAGCATAAAATAGAAGAATGGAGAACCTGGAGTGTTGAAAAAAGATTGGAATTTGCTTTAATCAAAGGAATCGCAGAGTATATAGAAAAAGACGTTGAAGAGGCACGCTTGCAAGCAAATAAACCTCTCGATGTTATTGAGGGGCCTTTAATGGATGGAATGAATACTGTTGGAGAATTATTTGGTGCAGGGAAAATGTTCCTTCCACAAGTTGTTAAAACAGCAAGAGTGATGAAAAAAGCCGTAGCCTACTTGCAACCTTATATTGAAGCTGAAAAGAATGGAGATTCCCAATCTAATGGACGTATTCTTATGGCTACCGTAAAAGGAGATGTACACGATATTGGTAAAAATATAGTTGGTGTAGTGCTCGCCTGTAATAATTATGAAATCATTGACTTAGGGGTTATGGTTCCCAAAGAAAAAATTATTGAAACCGCAATTAAAGAAAATGTAGATCTAATCGGACTTAGCGGTTTAATTACCCCTTCGTTAGATGAAATGATCAGTGTAGTAGAAGAAATGGAAAGAAGAAAACTTTCTATCCCTATTATGATTGGCGGAGCTACCACCTCTAAAATACATACTGCTTTAAAAATTGCCTCTAAATACAGTCATACCGTTATACATGTTTTAGACGCATCCAAATCAGTCACCGTTGCGTCATCACTGTTATCATCTCAAAGTGAAGATTTTAAGCAAAAGATTTTCGAAGAATATACCTATCTCAGAGAAGGTTATATTAATAGAAGTGCGGAAAAAGAATACTTAACCTTGGAACAAGCTCGTTCTAATAAATTTAACATTAATTGGTGCCAATATATTCCTTATAAACCTAACGAACTTGGAATACAAGTAATTGAATCTATAAAACTGGAAGAGTTAAAAGATTACATCGATTGGCAACCATTTTTCAGAACTTGGCAACTTACCGGAAAATATCCGGATATATTCTCAGATAAAACCATAGGCAAAGAAGCCACCAGCTTATATAATGATGCCTTGAAAATGATCGAAAAAGTAATTCATGAAGAATTACTACAACCCAAAGCCGTATTGGGTTTATTCAAAGCAAATTCCAATACGCAAGACGATATTGAGATATATTCAAATGAAAATATTAAAATTAATACATTCAGAACTTTACGACAACAAACAAAAAAGTCAGATGGATCTCCAAATTTAGCCTTATCTGACTTTATATTACCCATAAATGAGGAAAAGACACATGATTATATAGGTTGTTTCGTCGTAACGATATTTGGAGCAGAAGCTTTAGCAAAACAATACGAAGCCATTAATGACGATTATTCCTCTATCATGATAAAAGCTGTTTCTGACAGATTTGTAGAAGCTTTTGCCGAATATTTACATTTAAAAGTTCGTAAAGAAATTTGGGGGTATGCACCCGATGAAGCCCTGGATAATAAATTACTTTTTAAAGAAAAATATCAAGGTATACGTCCAGCTCCCGGATATCCAGCCTGTCCTGATCATTTAGAAAAATTAACAATCTGGGAATTGCTTGACGTCAATAATACCATAGGTGTACAATTAACAGAAAGTCTCGCTATGTTTCCTGCTTCATCCATTTCAGGATATTATTTTGCCAATCCGCAATCTAAATATTTCGGTTTAGGTAAAATTACTCAAGGACAAGTAGAGGATTACGCAAAACGTAAAGAAATAAAATTAGAAGATGCTCAATATTGGCTTCAACCTAATTTAGCTTAATTTAAGAACATTTAAAAGTAAGCTATAGTAATTTTAACTAGGCTTTACATTAAAAGCATTTATCATAAATTATTTTTTGTCGAAGACAAAATAACAGCATATAAAATAAATATTGACAACCATGTCTTGATTTATTATTGCTATGGTATAGTATAACAAATCGTAATTTATCTAAAAAAGAAACAATACCTTTGTATATATGAATATTCTTTTAGTTGAAGACGATTTAAGAGTTTCGGAACTAATTAAAAAGGGGCTAACTGAGCAAGGTTTTACTCTTACTTTAGCCTATGACGGCTTATCGGGAAAAAAATTACTTGCTAGCAAAGAATTTGATTTGCTGATTACTGATATTATAGTACCGAATATAAATGGAATTGAGCTATGTAAAGATATAAAAACGATAAAACCCGAGCTACCCATTATTATGTTAACGGCTTTGGGGACTATGGACGATAAAATTGAAGGTTTTGATGCCGGAGCTGATGATTATCTGGTAAAACCTTTTGAAATGAGAGAATTAATAGCAAGAATCAAAGCGCTTTTAAAAAGATCTTTGAAAAATAAAGCGGATCTCGTCTTGAAATTTTGCGATTTGGAAATGAATTTACAAACAAAAATCGTCAAAAGAAACAATAAAGAAATAAACCTTACCCTAAAAGAATTTAAATTGCTCGAATTTCTATTGCAAAATCAAGGAAGAATTATTTCCAGAACAGAAATTGCCGAAAAAGTGTGGAATACTCATTTTGATACAGGAACAAACTTTATAGACGTTTACATAAACTATCTAAGAAAAAAGGTGGATAAAGATTTCAACAACAAACTTATTCATACAAGATCAGGAATGGGTTTCATTCTAAAATCCGAACAATGAAAATCCGTACTAAAATAACCCTTCTATTTTCACTTATTACGGCAAGTTTATTATTTATATTCGCTTCTATAATATATTATTCAGCCAAGCAAAACAGAGATAAGGAATTTTATTCCTTATTAAAAAAAGAAGCAGTCACAAAAGCAAATCTTTATTTCAAAGCAAAAGTACCAGCTCAAACCCTTCAACAAATCTATCATAATAATTATCAAACAATTCAAGAAGTAGAAGTCGCTATATATAACAAAAATTTTAAACTACTCTACCATGATGCCGTAGATATAGACTTTGTAAAAGAAACTCCTGAAATGATTGATAAAATCTATAACCAAGGAGAAATACAGTTTCATCAAGGTGATTGGCAAGTAATCGGACTAGTCTATTCTTATGAAAATAACAAGTATATAATTACGGCAGCCGCTTACGATCTATATGGATATAATGAGTTAAAATCCTTATTAAAAAATACATGTATTATTTTTATTCTTTCTATTCTTATTATATTCATTGTCGGATACTATTTTTCCAAAAAAACGCTTGAGCCGATTAAAAATTTAACGGAAAAAATGAATAAAATATCGGCACGCAAATTAAATGTAAGATTAAAAACTTCTCCTCAAAAAGATGAAATTTCGGAATTGTCAGCAACATTTAATAAAATGCTCAATCGTTTGGAAGACTCATTTGAAGCTCAAAAACATTTTGTTTCTAATATTTCCCATGAATTGCGTACGCCTATGGCAGCAATAATTGCAGAACTTGAATTATCTTTAAATAAACAAAAAACATCGGAAGAATACCGTATCGTTATTAAAAATATCTTATCTGACGCACAAAAAATCACAAAATTATCTAATAATCTTCTTGATTTAGCCAAAGCAAGTTATGACCCATCTGAAATTACTTTCAAATCTATACGAATTGATGAAATCCTTATCGATGCATGCGGTCAAGTACAACAAGCCAACACAAACTACCATACAAAATTATCCTTTGAAAATGACCAAATACATGAGAATCAGATCATAATCAATGGAAATGAATATTTGCTAAAAATAGCCTTTATAAATTTGATGGAAAATGCTTGCAAGTTTTCTGAAGACCACCAATGCAACATATCCATTTCTTTCAATAACTCAACAATTCAACTTAAATTTTCCGATCGTGGGATCGGTATACCTGAAGAAGATATACCACATATTTTCGTACCTTTTTACAGAGGGAAAAACAGAGGCTTTACCAATGGTAATGGTATAGGTCTTTCCTTAACTGAAAAAATTATTCAACTACATTCCGGAACCCTACAACTAACCAGTCAATTACATAAAGGAACTACTTTCATAATACAATTCACCCACTTACAGTAGTGACTTCTCTAATAAAATTCTAATTTTTTTTTAAAGATTTTTTAATACTCATTAACAATAAGTTACCTTACTTTTGCAAACAAAAAGTTTACAATCTGAAAAAGGTGGAGAATATGAAAATTATAAAAATTCGAAGCATATGCTTACTAATTTTAGGAGTGTGTTTGATAACTTATTCATGCCACAAACAAAATACGGAAGAAGAAAAACCTGAATATATCGTACGTGGAAATACCATTATTTTAACGGATAATTCTAACATAAAAAATCACTTAAAGGTAGAGCCCGTAAATAAAGAATGGCTAAGCCCCGATCTATCCACAGTTGGAATTGTAAGGGCGATACCTACCGGTTATGCCGAAATAGTTCCTCCCTTTGCCGGAAGAATTACTCAATCATTCGTGAAACTAGGACAAAAAGTGAATATAGGTTCTCCCCTTTTTGCCATTAGCTCTCCCGAATATTTCAACGCACAAAAAGATTATTTCGAAGCTCAACAAGAATATTCCTTATCTAATTTAAATTTAAAAAGACAAAAAGATTTATTACAACACGGAGTAGGAATACAACGAGTAGTGGAAGAGGCGAAAACTGATTATGAAACTAAAAAATCGGCACTTGAAAATGCAACTGCAGCATTAAAAGTTTTCAATATAAATCCAAGCAATTTAAAATTAGGTCAACCACTGGTTGTTAGCTCCCCTATCAAAGGAGAAATTATTACAAGTAACATAGTTATCGGTCAATATATAAAAGAAGAGGCAGAGCCTATTGCAACGATTGCCGAATTAAATAAAGTATGGATTGCAGGTCAAATAAAAGAAAAAGATTTGGGTTTTATTAATAAATTAAGAGAAGTTACTATACAAGCGGATGCTTTTCCAACTAAAAACATAACCGGTAAAATATTCCATGTAAATGAAATGGTTGATGAGGACACTCGTAGCGTAGAGGTATTGGTGGAATGCGACAATTCAGACAAAATCTTAAAACCCGGAATGTATGTTAACGTACATTTCAAAAATGAACCGGAAGAAACCCTTACCGTACCTACCAAGGCTATATATCAGGTTAACGATGATCAATTTGTTTTTGTTCAAATTGATAAAAATAAATTCGTAAAGAAAAAAGTCCAAACCAAAGACATATCAAAGGATAAAACCGAAATTAAAAACGGTATTAATGCCGGTGAAAATGTAGTTACCGAAGGAGGAATTTATTTACTAGAGGCCCAATAAATCAAAAGAAATACTATGAATAAACTTATTCAAACAACTATACATAAACGTTGGGTGCTCATAGCCCTTTTCGTCATGCTGGCTATATTTGGATATTATTCTTGGAAGCATCTCTCTATTGAAGCATATCCAGATATTGCCGATGTAACCTCACAAGTAGTAACCCAAGTACCGGGATTGGCGGCTGAGGAAATAGAACAACAAATAACCATTCCTGTGGAACGTGCGCTTAATGGACTTCCGGGAATGCATGTCATGCGAAGTAAAAGCACGTTCGGTCTATCAATTATAACCATAGTGTTCGAAGACGGTGTAGATGATTATTGGGCTAGAATGCGAATTCAAGAACGGCTAAACGGAGTAGAACTTCCCTATCAAGCAAGTCCGGAATTAGATCCCCTTACTTCACCGATTGGAGAAATCTATCGATACATCATTGAAAGCAAAACGCACGATCTTCGCGAATTGACCGATTTACAAAACTTCGTTATCATACCAAGAATTAAGCAAGTGGCCGGCGTGGCAGATGTTACAAATTTTGGAGGAATAACAACCCAATTTCAAATTGAACTGGAACCAAAAAAGTTAGATCAATATAAACTCTCTTTAGGAGATGTTATTAAAACAATTGAAAATAATAATGTTAATGCAGGTGGAAGTATTTTACCCCATGGAGATTTAGGATACGTAATTAGAGGAATCGGTTTGGTTAAAAACTTAGACGATATTGGTAAAATAGTGGTAAAATCAGAAAATGGAGTTCCCATTTTATTGAATGACATAGGAAAACTCAAATACGGCAATATTGAACGAAAAGGAATTTTAGGATACACTGATAAAAAAAGAAATTACTCTGAAAGTATTGAAGGAATTGTACTCCTATTGAAAGGACAAAATCCATCGAAGGTTTTGGAAGGAATTCATGAAGCCGTACATGATTTAAACACCCAATTATTACCTGAAGGGGTAACCATACATCCGTTCTTAGACAGAACCGAATTAGTCAATACAACCTTACATACCGTATCTCATACTCTCTTTGAGGGAATGTCTCTTGTCATCATTGTTTTGATCGTTTTTCTAGGAAGTTGGAGAGGAGCATTATTAGTGGCCGTTACCATCCCTCTTTCACTCCTTATCGCGTTTATTCTCATGTATTTTACGCATATTCCTGCCAATTTATTATCTCTAGGAGCTATAGATTTCGGAATAATTGTAGACGGAGCTATTGTAATGATGGAAACCATTCTTCGCAAACGTGAAGAGGAACCAGATAAAGAACTTCAGGAAAAAACAATAGCACAAAGAGCATCTGAAGTGGCAAAACCTATTTTATTCTCAACAATTATCATTATTACTGCCTATTTGCCACTATTTGCTTTTGAAAGAGTAGAAAAAAAATTGTTTACTCCTATGGCTTTCACCGTCAGCTATGCACTTTTCGGGGCCTTACTTGTCGCCTTATTGCTTATACCTGGATTAGCTTATTTTATTTACAAAAGACCTCAAAAGCTTTATCACAATAAATGGTTAGAAAAATTGACCGAAAAATATTTTGCAGGCATTAAAAAGATCATGAGATCGCCGAAAAAAATATTTCTTCCTTTAGGAATTCTATTAGGAATTACGTTTTTATTAGCTTTTTATGTAGGAAAAGATTTTCTTCCCCCATTAGATGAAGGTTCTATATGGCTTCAAGTACAACTTCCTCCAGGAATTTCAGTGGAAAAATCAAAAGAACTTAGTGATACTTTACGGGCGCGAACTATGAAATATGATGAAGTTACCTATATCACAGTTCAAGCAGGAAGAAATGATGACGGAACAGATCCATGGACTGCTTCCCATTTTGAAGTTTCTATCGGATTAAAACCTTACAAAGAATGGAAAAGAGGGAAAACCAAATACGATCTTATTGCTGAGTTGGAAAAAGAATATGAAAAACTTCCCGGTTTTACCGTTGGATTCTCTCAACCCATGATTGATGGAGTGATGGATAAAATATCCGGTGCCCATAGTGAACTAGTTGTTAAAATATATGGAGACGATTTTAGCGAAACCAGAAGAATTGCTGAAGATGTGCTAAAAACTTTAAAAAACGTGAAAGGCGCGGTAGATTTAGCTATCGATCAAGAACCTCCTTTACCTCAACTTCAAATCGTTGCCAATAGGGATAAAATTGCGCAATATGGACTTAATGTTGCCGATGTGGCTGAACTAATTGAAGTTGCCATTGGAGGTAAAGCCATTTCGCAAATATTTATAGGCAATAAAGTTTACGATATTATATGCCGTTATGATGAAAACAGTAGAAATACTCCTGACAAAATATCAAACCTAATGCTTACCTCCGATACGGGCGCCAAAATACCACTTTCTCAAGTCTGTGATATAAAGTTAAGTACAGGAGAAAGCACAATTACTAGGGAAATGAATAAAAGACATTTAACGGTAAAGCTTAATTTAAGGGATCGAGATTTAGGAAAATTTTTGGTAGAAGCACAAAATAAAATTGAAAAAAATGTGAAATACAATCATGAAAAATATCAAATTAAGTGGGGAGGACAATTTGAAAACCAGAATAGAGCTTATGCGCGCTTAGCATTTATCATTCCTTTATCTCTGGGAATTATGTTTATTTTATTGTATAGCGCCTTCGGAAATTTTAGACAAGCCGGATTACTTATGAGCATTGTCCCTTTAGCTTTATTTGGTGGAATGCTAGCGTTAAATATTAGAAACATGACTTTAAATGTTTCTTCCGCCGTAGGATTTATTGCTTTATCGGGCGTAGCAATACAAAATGGAGTGATTATGATATCTCATATTAATTTTTTACGAAAACAAGGTTTTTCACTTTTTAATGCCGTAATAATGGGAGCAAAAGACCGCTTCAGGCCTGTATTAATGACTGCTACTGTAGCAATTTTAGGGTTACTGCCGGCTTCTTTAGCTACAGGTATTGGTTCTGATGTACAAAGACCATTGGCTACAGTAATCGTATATGGTCTTTTATTTTCAACTGTTATAACACTATTTGCCTTACCTGCTTTATATTACATTATAGAAACCAAATGGGGTAAAGATTCAGCAGAAGACTCTTAAAAAAAATAATTTAAACAAATGAAACCAGTCTACAATATTTTTAAAATAATTATAAGCTTTCTGTTTATCACATCGACTTTACAAGCTCAGGTAGATACAAGTTTTGCAAAAAAACAGTTAAGTTATACCGATTTTATAAAACAAGTTAAAGAAAATAATCTTGAATATGCTGCTGAAAAATTTACAGTAAATCTTGCAGAGGCAGAAGTGGAAAATGCTAAGATTATTCCGGATGTGGAATGGACCACGGAGGGTTCCACCAATCAAAAACACATGGGAAACAATTTGGAAACCGGTCTAAATTGGACTGTTGAGTTGGGAGGAAAACGAAAAGCTCGAATTGATCTAGCAAAAAGTCAAGTCAACTTAAATAAATATTTGCTTCAGGATTTTTTAAGGAATTTATATTCTGATGCTTCCTTACAATTTCTTGAATGTATTCTCAATAAAAATATATTGGATGTACAGCTGAATTCCTACAAAACTTTATCTAACCTAGCAGCCTCCGATAGTATCCGTTATAAATTAGGAGATATAACATTAACAGATTCCAAACAAAGTAAATTAGAAGCTCAATTCATGCTTAATGAGGTTTACAAGGCAGAATCGGAATGGAAAAACTCTTTGACTTCCTTAAGTTTAATTATGGGGAAAAAGCAAAAAGACACCTTATATACTGCCTATAGTACTTTTTCCAATTTCAACCGAGATTTTGTATTAGCGGATTTAATTACAACTGCGCAAAATAATCGTGCTGATTTACAAGCCGCCCTACAAACGAAAAATGTTTCTCAAAAAATGTTACAATTAGCTAAAGCCAATCGAGTGATGGACCTCGGAATTAATGCCGGCTTACAATTTAATGGGAAAGCCACCAATGAAGAAGCTCCTTCTCCATATCATACAGGAATTACAGCCGGAGTATCCATCCCCCTACGTTTCTTAAATAATCGGAAAGGAGAAGTACAAACGGCACAATATTCTATCCAAAAAGCAGAAGTAGAATATAAACAAATAGAACTTCAGATAGAAACTGAGGTCACTCAGGCATATCAAAATTATATAAATACTAAAAAGCAAATGCAACAATTTTCCAATGGAATGCTCTCTAATTCTAAAGCTATTCTTGAAGGAAAAATCTATTCTTATAAACGAGGAAATACTTCTCTTCTTGAGGTATTGGATGCACAAAGAACTTATAACGACGTTCAAGAAAATTATTATCAAACTTTATATAGTTATTGTTCTGCACTGGTAAAATTGGAACGTAGTGTAGGGATTTGGGATATATCCTTTTAATTGGTAAAGAAACACATCATCGAAATTGGATTTTATACGGACCTTAGGTAATTTAATTTGTAGAATATATCTTTGTAAAAATTTTTGATTTTTGGTTAAAATAGGAAATATAGAATTACCCGACTTCCCCTTTTTATTGGCCCCAATGGAAGATGTGAGCGATCCACCTTTTCGTCGATTGTGTAAAATGCATGGAGCCGATCTCATGTATTCTGAATTTATTTCTTCAGAAGGTCTTATTCGTGATGCGATAAAAAGTAAGAAAAAACTTGATATTTTCGACTACGAACGACCTATCGGAATACAAATATTCGGTGGGGATGAAGATGCTATGTCCTTATCTTCAAAAATTGTTGAAACGGTACAACCAGATTTGGTTGACATAAATTTCGGCTGTCCGGTAAAAAAGGTTGCCTGTAAGGGTGCTGGTGCTGGAGTCCTTAAAAATATCGATTTAATGGTTCGTTTGACAAGAGCTGTGGTACGAAACACCCATCTTCCCGTAACGGTTAAAACCCGATTAGGATGGGACGAATCTTCTATTAACATCAACGAAGTTGCAGAACGATTACAAGACGAAGGTATACAAGCACTTACGATTCACGCTCGTACGCGTTCTCAGATGTATAAAGGGCATTCTGATTGGTCATACATTGCGCGTGTTAAAAATAACCCGAGAATTAAAATCCCTATATTCGGAAACGGGGATATCAATTCCGCAAGGAAAGCAAAAGAATATAAAGAAACTTATGATGTTGACGGTATAATGATTGGTAGAGCCTCCATCGGAAATCCTTGGATATTCAGTCAAATCAAACACTTTCTAAAGACTGGAGAAGAGTTACCCCCTCCTACTTTAGAACAGAGAATTGAAGCTGCTAAAAATCATGCGATTTGGTCAGTTGAGTGGAAAGGAGAACGTACCGGTCTACTCGAAATGCGACAACATTATTCCAATTATTTTCGCGGAATTCCTAATTTTAAATCTTACAAAACGAAATTACTTTCTGCCATTAGCTTATGTGAATTAGAACAAGTTTTTACAAATATTCTTGAAAATGAGAATGAATAATTTTCTTATATAAATTATTTAATTAAGAAACTCTATAAGTAATTTAGTAATATAGAATTTCTTGATAGACACTTTTTTCTATTTAGTTTAAATTATAGGTATAGTAATTTACAGTATTTATACTGAATTTTTTATCTTTATCCAATCTATTATAAAGCGATCTATTTATGAATCATGAAATTATTTACCTTATTGCTTTACGAATGTGCCCATTAATTGGGGATGCTGCTATAAAAAAACTAATTTCTTATTTTGGAAGCGCGCAAAAAACATGGTTTGCTTCAACAGATGAATTGCTTTCAATATATCATATAGGACAAAAAACAATCCAGCATATTGGGAATAATTCCATTTTAGATGCTGCCCATAAGAACGTTGAATATTGTCTAAAGAATAATATTTGTATTACTCATTTATGGGACGAAACATATCCAATACTTTTAAAAGAATGCTCTGATGCTCCTGTTCTATTATATTACAAAGGAAATATAAATTGGAATTTACCGGCAATAAGCATTGTGGGGACACGAAAGATGACCTCTTATGGTGAAAATTTTACAAAGAGATTAGTAGAATCTTTTCAAAATAAAAAGATTAATATCATCAGTGGATTGGCTTTAGGTATTGATGGTTGTGCTCATAAAATAGCTTATGAACTAAAACTTCCAACGTTGGGAGTTTTAGCTCATGGGCTTTCAATTATTTATCCTCCTCAACATAAAGAATTAGCCAGAAAAATAACAGAAAATGGCGGAATTCTTACTGAGTTTTTACCCAATACAAAGCCTGAAAGGGCTAATTTTATACAACGAAACCGAATTATCGCAGGGCTCTCTTCTGCTACGGTAATAATTGAATCGGGATATGGAGGAGGCGCTATTTCCACTGTTAAATTCGCAAATTCTTATAATAGGGAAATATTTGCATTACCGGGAAAAATAACAGATATAAATAGTCAAGGATGCAATCAGCTTATTCGAAATCTTGAAGCGCAAATCATAACTCGGCCAGAAGACGTATTATCTTTGTATGGAGAAGATAATTTAAAGAATTTGCAACAAGAGTTATGTTTTGATTTTACGGATCAAGAATTACATGTTATTTCTTATCTAAAAGATAAAGGCAAAACTCAAATTGATACTTTATCATTGGAGCTGAATTTACCAACCTTTCAACTCATGCCGATATTATTAAATCTTGAACTTAAAAATATTATTGAAACATTCCCGGGTAAATATTTTAATTTGATTTAATATCTAATTTATTTTTAAATAAAATCAATAATAAAATAAAAAATATCAGATAAGATATATTAAAAGTAGCGGCCTCTAGCCAACTCTTTAAATCCGATGTCGGTAATAATGAGATCAAAGGTTTTTGATATAAAGTAATGAATACCGGAGTTATCAAACCCGCCCATCTCGGTAAAATAGTTTTTTTAAAGAAAACCATAAGAGAATACAATATCCAGCCAATAAATAAAACTATAATCGCAGGCTTCCAAGCTATATAAAATATTTTCATAAACCCAGATGCAGTTTTCAATAAATAAGGATGTGCAACTACATCTGTATGATAAATTGACTTATAAATTTCTCCTACAAAAAAGAAAACGGCATGTCCTAAAGGCATTAACATTACACTTAAGATGAGTACAAAATAGGTTAAATAAAAATACCATGTATTTTTATCTTTACAATATTGAATGGCTAACCAAATTGCCGGTAGAAATAATGAAGCTGTCATTGCTGCTATTAAAGCTCCAGACATCAATCTCTCAGTTGATCCTTGTAACATAAGTATGGAAAATTCTGGATCCACCTTGCCTACATAATCTTTAGTAAATAACGGATAATCGTTTGGATCTACCGTAAAACCTGCAATAAGAATATCCCCCATAACCCAGCATATAGATGCTATAATTGCGGAAATAAAACATAATTTAACTTTAGTTGAATAAGTCATATGTTTAAATTAAAGTTAAACGTATAATTTTTGAGTTAATTTGCGAAAAATTTTCAATTAGTATTTAAATAATTGATTATATATTATGTTATTCATTAAAATGAGCGTTGGGGCTTAAATTAATTTTACAATTTTCTATTTTTATATTATTTATCTTTATAAGAAAATAATTAAAAGAATCTTAATTATTTTTGTTATTTAAATTTGTTTACGCATTGAGCATATAAAATAAGGTCGAATTACCTTTTGTCCATCTTCACTTATTACCTCATCATTATAATCTTTAAATTTTATATCATAAAATCCTGCTTTTTTACCAAATGACTCAATGGTATCTTTTTTATAAAATGTAAAACCTTTTTTTAGAAATGGTATCTTTTCAGCAAATTCCTTATCAATAAAAGTTAAGAAAAGATTACCATCAGGCTTTATCACTCGATGAATCTCTTTGAAAAAATCAATAGGGTTTTCGATAAAATAGATCGTGTTCAGAGATAAACATACATGAAAATAATTATCTTGAAAATCGTATCGAGATTGTCCGTCAATAATTGAAAATGATCTATTTTGTGTATGTTTTAAGGAATTATAAGTAATAGCTTCATTAACCATAGTTTGGGAAATATCTACACCATAATAATAAATATTATTTTCTTTTTTAAACAAATAATCTAAATGTTTTCCATTTCCAAATCCAATCTCTAAAATATAACTTCCTGACTTAAGATTTAGTGAATCAATAGTATTATAAATCATGGACTTATTAGACTTAAACATATTTTCGCCCGTCTCTAACCCTTTTTCTCCATGTGGACAACGAAGCTGATCAGCTAATTCTTCATATTTTAATTCTATTTTCATTATAGTTATAGTTTATTTTTTACAATTTGTTTATATATATTCTCAATTAATTGAAAATAAATCCTTTTTTGAGCTATAACAAAATCTATTATTTTGTTTTATTTATACATATAAGACTATTAATAATTAAGAATGGTTCTAAATAATTTTTATTTTTGTAAATATATAAACATACTCAACAGAGTAGGGATGTAAAACGGAGTAAATTATCCGTAAAAGGGATAATTACAATAAACTTACAACAATGGCTTTTAGATTATATAATGACAAAGGGATTGAATTTTTTATTGAAAATGATATTTTCAATACATCGACTAATTCAGATAAAGTTACACATCAAGTCATTTTCTTTATCAATCCACTAATAGGTAAAGGTTTCTTTAAAAAAATATTTATTAATGGAATACAAGTTGTATACGGCACTGGAACTTTAGCAGAAAAAACACTTTTTTGCTTTGATAACGATGAAGAATCGATTCATATGTTTTTCTTACTAAAAGGTAAAAGTACTACTTTTTCCGATAAATTGACCTTTAATGTGGGTTTTGAGGCTAATCAACATAACTTAATATACACAAACCATATTAGCGGAAAAATACAATGGGAAAGCAATGATTTTCAGCTATGCGAAATAAATTTTAACCGTGAAATTTTTGAACGTTTTGTTCCCGAGGAAGAATTATTCGCTAATTTCAAAACTTCAATAGACGAAGGAAAGTCAGGAGCTTTTAGTGTACATAATTTTTTCATCAAACCTCAAATGTTTCAACTCATTCAAGATATCATTGAGTGTGAAAGAAAAGGAGTTTATAAAAAAATGTTTTTGGAATCCAAAATTATTGAACTTCTACTATTGCAGTTGGAACAAATCTCTTCGTACGAAAACCATGCTCCTTCTATAAAGAAAAAAGACATTGAAAAGATGTATGCCGTTAAAGAGATAATTATAAAAAACCTCAACAAAAATATTTCACTTGTTGAATTAGCCCATCAAGTAGGTACTAACGAATTTATGTTAAAAAAAAATTTTAAAAAATTATTTGGAACTACTGTATTTAGTTTTTGGAATGACGCAAAAATGGAACAAGCAAAATCAATGTTAATAAAGCAAGATATGAATATTAAAGAAATATCTGATTTAATCGGATATAAAAATCAAAGACATTTTGCCTCTGCATTTAAAAGAAAGTTCGGAATTTCTCCCAGTCAGTTAAAAAATAATACACGATATTTTTAACCAAATATAATATTTGAAATCAAATAGTATTATTTTAAGTTCATAAAATATCTTATTTAGTTAAAGTATACTACCTTTCTTTTAGATTGACAATAAAATATTTTAAACCTAAATCGAACAGTATAAAAAATCTCAAAATAAAAATTAACACTTCATTATTAATATCTGGAATAATCTAGTGATAAGGAATGTTTTTTGAAATGAATTTAGAAAAAGGTCATTAAAACCTTATCAACTATAATTACCAAACTGCAACTTATCAACAGAAAAATATAAAATAGATAAATAATGAAAACAAAATGGACAACAGATCCCGCACATTCTGAGATCTTCTTTAAAGTTAAACATATGGTAATTTCAACTGTTACTGGGGAATTTACAAAGTTTCAAGGATCCGTAGAATCAGAAAATGATGATTTTACGAATGCAAAATTTGATTTTTCTATCGATACTGATTCTATAAATACTAAGATTAGTGATAGAGATTCTCATCTAAAATCTGAAGCTTTTTTTAATACTTCACATTACCCTAAAATTACTTTTAAAAGCGATTCGGGAATAAAGAATAATTCCATTACAGGTATTCTTACCATAAAAGAAGTTAGCAAAGAAATTACGTTGGATGCAGATTTTGGCGGGATTGTCAAGGATCCATGGAATAATAGACGCGCCGGATTTGAGTTTAGTGGAAAACTGAATCGCAAAGACTTCGGTTTAAATTGGAGTCAAGTGACAGAGGCCGGAGGCTTAGTAGTCAGTAATGAAGTCAGATTACTTATAAATCTTGAATTTATAGCACAATAAACATTTTTTAGAAACAGATTGATTTTATAGAATCAATCTGTTTTTACTTACTAATATGATTATCCAATATTTCTTTATCATAATTAGATTATATCCAGTAAGCATTTAAATTCTAAAAAAAGATATAATTGATATTTCAATCGTTTATAAACATTTTTAAACTACCATAAACTAATCATGTTTTATGTATTTTTGTATTTAGGTAAATGTAAAAATGAAAATAGAAGAACTTATTAAAGAGAAAATTCTTATTTTAGATGGCGCCATGGGTACCATGATTCAATTATATAAATTGAAAGAAGAGGATTATAGAGGCAATAGGTTTATTAGCTGGAATAGAGATTTGAAGGGAAATAATGATCTATTATCAATTACTCAGCCTGAAATTATAAAAAAAATTCATTTGGAATATTTTGAGGCTGGAGCAGACATCATTGAAACAAATACATTTAATTCAAATCGGATATCTATGGCTGATTATGAAATGCAAGATTTTGTCCAAGAACTCAATCATGCTTCGGTTCAAGTAGCAAAAGAGGCTCGAGATGAATTTTGGAAAAAAAATGGTAAAAAGCCTTTATATATCGCAGGATCCATAGGTCCAACTTCAAAAACAGCTTCTATCTCTCCAGATGTTAATGATCCTGCCTATCGTGAAGTCGATTTTGATTATCTAGCCGAGATATATAAAGAACAAGCAACCTCATTAATTAATTCGGGTGCTGACCTACTATTAGTCGAAACCATTTTTGATACTTTGAATGCAAAAGCAGCATTTTTTGGTATTGAAGAAGCTTTTGATGAAACCGGTAAAAACCTCCCTTTGATGGCCTCAGGCACTATAACTGATGCTGCCGGAAGAACCTTATCGGGACAAACCACAGAAGCATTTCTTGTTTCTCTCTCACATTTACCCCTCTTATCTATCGGATTAAATTGCGCATTGGGAGCTGAACAATTATTACAATATTTAGAAATATTGGCTAAGAATGCTCCTTTTTACATCAGTGCATATCCCAACGCTGGATTACCTAACCCTTTAGGTGGATATGATGAAACTCCTCAAATGATGGCAGACAAGGTAAAATTATACTTAGAAAATCAATTGGTTAATATTTTAGGCGGATGTTGTGGCACTACTCCTGCACATATAAAACTATTCAGTGAACTAGCTGCTAATTATACTCCAAGACAAATTCCATCACTTATTTGACATAATCTTAATTGTAAAATATCTTACTTTTAACAATTACAAATATAAAAAGGGAGTTAAAGCATTAAATCTTTAACTCCTTAACATAAATATTGATAAATTATTCTCTATGTAAATTTATTTTACTTCAATTTGTTTAGGTGCAATTTCGGTTTGTTCTTTTTTGGGTAAAACCAATTTTAATACTCCGTCTTTATAGGAAGCATGTATTTTAGTTGCATCTATATTACTGTCATCTAAAGTAAAACTACGCTTAAAACTTGATTGGAAATACTCTGTCCTATGAGACTTTTTATTGTGTGTTTCAGTTTTTTTATCATAGCTGATAGTCAATAATCCTTTTTCTAGATTTACTTTAAAATCATCTTTTTTTAATCCTGGAGCATATAAATCTACCTCAAAATTTTCTTTATCTTCAGAAATATTTACTGGAGGAAATTTTAATTCTGCTCTATTCCATGCCGGAGCATTAGAAAAAAAATCATCTAATAAGTTTCCAAAACTCTTGCTGTTACTTTTAATTAAATCTGCCATAACTTTTTTTAATTTTTTAAGATTTATAATGAATGATTTTCAAATTACAGACCAAAAAATATAAAAAGCCATAATTAATTTATTGACAAGGATTTAAATCTAATATATTATTTTTTAAAATGACATTTTGTCATTAAAATCAATGATTATACAATAAATTAGGTAATTTTGTCGTTATAATTATATTAATTAAAATATTATTATATTTTATTTCATTTATAATACCTCTATGATTTTAGTATATTTACAATCTAATTTATTTTTTAATTTCTAGTTCAAATATTATTCATGGAAACCCTACATTATTTAATTGATTTCATTCTTCACATAAATATACACTTAAACGAATTAATGCGCAATTACGGCAATTGGGTATATGTGATTCTTTTCTTAATTATATTTTGCGAAACCGGCTTGGTGATTACCCCTTTTTTGCCGGGAGACTCATTATTATTTTCGGCGGGCGCTTTGGCTGCAGCTAGTGATGAATTTAGCATTTACTTATTAGCATTATTATTTGTTGTCGGTGCTATTGTCGGAGATACGGTTAATTTTGAAATTGGAAAATATTTTGGACATAAGCTTTTTAGCAATCCTAATTCCAAGATATTTAAGCAAAGTTATCTCCAAAAAACTCACAAATTTTATGAAAAACACGGAGGCAAAACTATTATTCTTGCAAGGTTTGTTCCTATTGTAAGAACATTTGCCCCTTTTGTTGCCGGAATGGGACGTATGAGCTATAAATATTTTATTTTCTACAATATTATCGGAGGCATTTTATGGGTATTTATTTTCTTATTCCTTGGATATTTTGTTGGTAACATCGAATGGGTAAAAAATAACCTACCTCTTTTAATGGTCTTAATAATCATCGTTTCCATTTTCCCTGGAATTTTTGAAATTTTAAGAAACAAATTGGTAAACAAAAAGGATAAATAAACTCATATATATTAAATTAAGAGTTTTTAATTAAAATTAAATTTTAATATATTTGTTTGTTTTTTATCCATTATTGGATAATTTGACGATAAAAATTTACAAAAACTCTTAAATTTTCATGAATATATCACGTTTTTTAAATTCCCTTCCTTTTATCTTATTTACATTAACAGGTATACTGTATCTGATTGGTTATCTTTTTGGAATAATTCCTGAAGCATTATTATTCGCTTGTCGTTGGTTATTTAACATTTCAATAATTATTTATGCTTTTAAAAAGAGAAATTTAACGATATGGATTTTTGTAGCTCTAATATTAGGTGCTTGTATAGGACATGATTTTCCCGCTATCAGCGGAAAATTAGACATATTAAGTAAAATATTTTTAAAATTAATAAAAACAATCATTGCTCCCCTTATATTTGCAACTCTTGTACATGGAATAGCAGGTCACTCAGATTTAAAGCAGGTAGGACGAATGGGCTGGAAATCTTTAGTTTACTTTGAAATCGTTACTACTTTTGCACTCTTTATAGGTTTAGCAGCCATTAATATTACACAAGCCGGTGTTGGCACGAAGAAAATAGATGTTATCCACGAAAAATTACCGGAAACTTCCTCCCAAAGTTGGGAAGATATTATTCTACATATTTTCCCTGAAAATGTAGCAAAATCGGTAGCTGAAGGACAGGTTTTACAAATTGTAGTTTTTAGTATTATTTTTGGAATTGCCCTAGCAATGGTTAGTGAAAAAAAGCGATCCTTTATGGTAAATTTCACAGATAGTCTGGCCGATACTATGTTCAAATTTACCAACATAATTATGTATTTTGCTCCATTCGGTGTATTTGGTGCTATGGCTTATACCATTTCCCATATGGGATTGGATGCTTTAATACCTCTTGTAAAACTTTTATTGACTTTATATGGAGCTTTAATTGTATTTATACTTATCGTATTCTTACCCATAGCTTTACTTATAAAATTGCCTATTAAAAGATTTATTCAAGAAATTAAAGATGTAGCTTTTTTAGCTTTTTCAACGGCTAGTTCCGAAGCTGCCTTACCCAAAGCAATGATCGCAATGGAAAGGTTGGGTGTTCCAAGAAAAATAATCGCTTTTGTAATGCCCACAGGATATAGTTTTAATCTAGATGGAACTACATTATATTTGTCTTTAGCCATTATATTTGTAGCGCAGGCAACTGGTGTTCATGTATCTTTTACTACCCAATTAATTATGGTACTTACTTTAATAATAACAAGTAAAGGAGTTGCCGGAGTACCACGTGCGTCTTTAGTTATCTTAATGGGCACAGCAACCACTTTCAATTTACAAGAATGGCCTATATTAATGATATTGGGAATAGATACTTTAATGGATATGGCTCGTGCGACAGTAAATGTTATTGGAAATTGTTTAGCTTCTGTAGTTATTGCTAAATGGGAAGGCGAATTTGATCCTAATACGGTAGAACAAAATCTTTTAGAAGAAAACAAAATACAAAACATCTAAATATTAGATTATTGATTAGTTTACAGATTCATATTAATACAATTAGACATATAAAATAAAGAAAATCAGTTTTTTTATATGAATAAAAACTGATTTTTCTTCTCATTGGACTTATTTTTTTATGAGGCTACTTAAAGTAATTAATGCTTCTTTAAAATTTAAAACAATTTTATATTACCTTAAATTTATGCTTGTTTTAAAAAAATTAATTATAAAGCGTAGATCAAAATAATCCCTTTAAAATTTTATTATTAGTTCTGAGATTTTCTCATTTTGAAAATTTAATTAAAAACAATACATGAGCTGTTTTTAATCAAATTTAATTAATATTAGCTTAAATAGATATCTAAAATATTAATTTTTTTGCATAGCTAATAATTACCATACAATTATATAAAGTTTTACTTATTACATATAAGGCATAAAAGCATTTATAACTATAGGCGGTATATCCAATAATTTATAATCTTTAGGAGAAACAAATATCAATTGTTGTTTTCCCTTTCCTAATAAATTTCCTGCAGAATCATAAACCTGATGTTCTAACGTTGCAATCTTACGATTATATTCTGAAACACGTATCTTAACACTAATCCTCTCAAATTCACGAGTTTCGGTAATATATTTATGCTCAAAAGACCGAGTCAATATCAAAAAGGTGGTATCTTTTAAATTAAAATCAGGCAATACATAATTAAAAAATAATTCTCTGGTCTTTCCTACCCATAAAGCATACACACCAAAATATACATTTCCCACGGAATTTGTATCAGAATAGGTTGCCATAAATGTATGCACAAACCATTTATCTTCAAAATGACTTCCTGTGCTTACCTCCAGCGTTTTTCCATTGATTGCCGTTTGTGTAGCTTTAGATAAATTTTTTAATACAGGTATTTCAGATGCTGCATCAATAACCTCTTCAACTTTTTCTTTTACAACTCTTAATAAATCAGTATTTAAAACTAACCAAAAAACATAAACAATTGGTAATATCGATCCTAAAATCATCAGCGATGCCATTTGCATAAAATATCCTCCTGCAAAAACTACTAAGGAAAGCGCTCCAATTGAAAAGAGCTTAACTTGTGGAAGCGAATGTTGTGAATTAGGAACAAAACATCTAGCTATACCCAAGGATGCATAGGCTACAAAAAAAGTCGCATAAAATACCATAAAATATTCCAGCTCGACATTAGCTAACACAGAAAATATGGTTATCAATCCTACCAAGATATAAGTAGGAATAGGTGAACCAGGAATTCCATTGGGAATCATTGACAAGACCGGACTAGTACTATTTTTAGAAATTTCTTTTAGAAACCATTGGGTTGATACATAGCCACTATCTAATGTTGTTAAAACTGCTAACATAATAAATAAATAATACGATAAGGGAACCCATTCAGGAAGTATGGATTGGAAATATATCATATAATCAACAATTAATTCATGACCATATCTTATTCCCCCTAACCCAACAGATGCCATATCCGAATGAAACCATTCACTATTAAAAACTAAACTTGCCAACAAACCGTGAAAAATAAGAAATAGAAAAAAAATAACGGAACCGAAAAAGTATCCGCTGCAAATATTACATCCTTCTTTTCTCATTTGTATCGCTCGGTGCCATTGTTGTAAATCAAGCCAAGGCCCTACAAAAAAACCTACCAGAATTGCAACCATGTATCCTAAAAAAATCGGTTTTCTAGTTTCTTCTTTGATCCATGCACTGTAGCTATAGACCTCTTTAGGCTGTAAATAAACCAGTAAAGAAACAATAATAACCAGTATGATTGAGCCAACAAATAAATGCCAATATTTTATAGATTTAATTGAAAATTCCTCGCCTATTAAACATGCAGCAGATATAACGAGGGAAACTACCAGCAACAGCGAAAAGATTTGTAATATATTCCCTTCATTTTCCCATCCCGGCCAATAAGAAACTAATAAGGGTATAAATAAATATTTTACTGTAGCAAATACTGTTAAAGTGAGAGCCAATAATTGATACAGATATAAACTGAGACGGAAAGGTTTAGACCATTTTTTAAAAAATCGCTCTAAAGATTCTTGTCCTTTATCTCGACAGGCGATCTTTTGAGTTCCGTAACCAAATAAAAATAGTCCAATTGAATTAAGAAAAGCAAAACTAAATAACCCAGTTAACCCGAATAAATAGGTTACTTGTACGGAAAAAAATAATCCTAATCCCCACAACCACGAAAGAGCAACTGAATTACCCCAAAAAAAAGTATTTAGAATTCTAGATTTCATTTATTTTCAATTTAAAGCCCAAGTTATAAATTTCATCTTTATAAAATATAAACTTTTCAAAAATAATGCATAAAAATTTTATTCTATTCTCATTATTCTTAAGAATACACTAGAAGATGTACATACAATTAATTTGTTTTTTTATAACTTAATATCGCAACTGAATTTAATACAATAGCAAAAATTATTATTACAAATAATTGATGTGATATATCAGCTAAGGTACTTCCTTTCATATAAACTAATCTTATTACTTCTATAAAATAACGTACAGGATTAAACATGGTAACAATTTGTGCCCATCTGGGCATGCTGCTGATAGGGGTATATATTCCCCCTAATAGAAAAAATATAATTATAATAAAAAATAATACAAACATCGCTTGTTGTTGCGTAGATGAATAATTAGATATGATCAATCCTAATCCTGTAAACGCAATGAGATAAAAAAAGCAAAAAATGTATATAATGTATATATGTCCAGAAGGAACTAGTCCATAAATAAGCCAGGCTATAGTCATCCCTAGAGTAAGTATGAACATTCCCATTCCCCAAAAAGGTATCAACTTTCCTATTATAAAAATGTACTTTGGAATAGGTGTAACATTGATTTGTTCAATTGTTCCAGCTTCTTTTTCTTTAACAATATTCAACGAAGAAAGAGCTCCGCCTATGATACTAAGCAACATAACCAAAATCCCCGGAACCATAAAATTACGATAATTCATTTCAATATTATACATATAATAAGGTTTAATAATGATCTTCCCCGAACTTTGAAACTGATTTTTCAAATCAAGATTATATGCTGCTAAAATTTGTCCTAAGTAAGAAGAACCCAGCCCCGCTTTCTGTCCATTTATGGCGTTTACAGATAGCATTACTTCGGCAGCTTTTTCCCTTATAAAAGTATTTTCAAAATCATGAGGAATTTCCAAAATCAAATCTGCCTGATTTCTCTCCACAATTTTCAAAGCCTCGGAATAGGAAGTGGAATAATCTGCTAATTTAAAATATCCGGAGGAGATCACTTTTTGTATCAATTTTCGAGAAGCAGTACTATGATCATTATCTATTACGCTTAATAATATATTTTTCTGCTCAAAGGTAGCCGCCCAAGGCAATATAAGTAATTGAAAAACAGGCATAAATAACACCATTCTTAATATAGTTTTATTCCTGAATATTTGAAGAAATTCTTTTTCCAATAAAAATTTTAACGCTCTCATAACCTGTTTTTAAACATTTTAACACTTATTACCAACAAAAAAAGGGTCATCCCAATAAGAATCAGACATTCCTTCCAGATAGCAAAAAATCCAAGTCCTTTTATCATTACATCCTTAACGGCAGTTATAAACCAAGTTGCAGGTAAAATGGTTGAGATAACTCTAAGCGGTAAAGGCATATTTTCTACCGGAAAAATAAGTCCTGAAAGTAATAAGGTAGGCAGCATCAATCCCATTGCTGAAATTAACATGGCCGCTTGTTGAGTTTCCGTAATAGAAGAGATCAATAGTCCCAGAGATAAAGTTGAAAGAATAAAAATTGTACATAAAAAAATTAGTAATACTAAATTTCCGGCAATTGGTACTTCTAAAATTGTTACAGATATGATTAATATAGAAAATACATCTATTAAAGATACTATAAAATAAGGAACCACTTTAGCTAACACAATACTGATAGGCTTTACCGGAGAGACAAGCAATATTTCCATCGTGCCTTGTTCTTTTTCTTTAACTATGGAAATAGAGGTCATCATACAACAAATAAGCATAAGTACCAGTCCCATAATTCCAGGCACAAAATTATATGCACTTTCCAACTGAGGATTATATAGCATTTTTACTTGGCTTTTAATTATATATGATCCTGAACCTAATTTATTCATTTGTTGATTTTGATAGTCCCCTATGATTTGTTGCAAATAACTAACAACGGTAGATGCTTCATTTGGATCAGATGCATCTACTATAAGTTGTACCTCACTAACTCCCTGATGATATAAATCTTTATCAAATCCTTGAGGAATTACTACGGCCAGTTTGGCTTTTCCTAAACGGAAGAATTGTTCTACCTCTTCTAATTTATTAAGGTAGCCGGTAAGATCAAAATATTTACTAGCATTTAATCGTTCAATTAATTGCCTTGATTCAATTGTTTTAGAATCATCTAAAACGATAAAAGAAGTATTTTTAATTTCAGTCGTTATCGCAAAGCCAAAAATCATAAGTAGAGCTATAGGCATTATTAAAAGCATAAGCATAGTTCGGAAATCACGTGTAATATGAAAGATTTCTTTTTTTATAAAGCTAAAAAATTGATTCATGCCTTTTACTATTATATTCCTTTTTATTACAATTATTTATTCCCTTTTTGCTCCCCTTGCTAGTAATTGAAAAACTTCATCCATCGTATCAACTTGATATTTTTGACGAAGACCTGAGGGGGTATCCAAAGCCACTATTTTACTGTTAACCATAATTGAAACCCGATTGCAATATTCTGCCTCGTCCATATAATGAGTAGTTACAAAAATAGTTATGCCATTTGTAGAAGCCTGATATATCATTTCCCAAAATGTCCTTCGGGCTATAGGGTCTACCCCACCGGTAGGCTCATCTAAAAAAACGATTTCTGGTGAATGAAAAGTGGATACTGCGAATGAAACTTTTTGTTTAATTCCTAAAGGCAACGATTTAACTAAGGTATCTCGTTCTGCTTCTAATGTAAGTTCACGTAAAGACACTTCGGTTTTTAGCTTTATATCTTTCGAACTCATACCGTAAATTCCACCAAACACACGCATATTTTCTTTTATAGTAAGATCTTCATATAATGAAAACTTCTGACTCATATATCCTATATTCTTCTTTATTTTATCAGCATCTTTATAAATATCATATCCTGCCACTTTTCCCTCCCCCGAAGTAGGACTCAACAAACCGCACAACATCTTAATGGCTGTTGTTTTTCCTGCTCCGTTAGCCCCTAAAAACCCAAAAATTTCACCTTTAGAAACTTCAAAACTGATATGATTAACCGCTGTAAAATCTCCAAATTTTTTAGTTAATTCTTTCGTTACTATTGACTTCATTCTTTTTCATTAAATAAATAAAACAATCTTCAATTCCCGGCTGTATTTCTTTAATTTCAGCACCGGCTATTTCTGTCATTTCTTTTTTGAACGTTACATGTAAATATTCACCGAATATATAACAGCTGTTAATTTCTTTTTGATTACGCAAATGCAAAAGAAGCTTATAATTATTCTCTGATCTCACAGCGTATAGCTTAAAAGGATATTCATTAGTAATTTGTATAGGAGTATTTACAGAAAGTATCTTACCTCCCTGAATTAATGCAATTTTATCACATAAACTGGCCTCATCCATATATGGTGTAGAAACCATAATCGTGATATTTTGTTCTTTAAGTCGAGTCAGCATATCCCAAAATTCTTTACGTGAAACCGGATCTACTCCTGTAGTTGGCTCATCTAAAAATAAAACTGAAGGCTTATGGATTAACGCACAACATAAAGCAAGTTTTTGCTTCATTCCTCCGGAAAGTTTACCTGCTCTTCTTTTCTTAAATGGTTCTATTTGAATATAAATATCTTTAATTAAATCATAGTTCTCATCTACAGTAGTATTAAAAACCTGAGCAAAAAAATTGAGATTTTCTTCAATAGTTAGATCTTGATACAGAGAAAATTTACCCGGCATATAGCCAACAATTTCGCGTATTCTTGAAAAATCTTTTTTAACATCAAATCCCTCCACTGTTGCTTCTCCCCTATCTGCTACTAATAAGGTAGTCAATATTCTGAATAGCGTCGTTTTTCCTGCTCCATCCGGCCCAATCAAACCAAATAGCTCTCCTTTATTTATTTGGATGGAAATATCTTGTAAAGCTTTTACCGGAACTTTTCCCGTATAAGTCTTTGAAATATTTTGTATTGAAATAGTATTCATTATCTTTTGCTAAAAAAGATTTTGTAATTATTCTTCCCTAAATTTTGAAGCTGATATTAATTTTATCTAAAATCCACATCTCCATACATACCAATCTTAATCAGTCCATCTGTATTGGTAACAGCAATCTTTACTGCGTACACCAAATTTTGACGTTCATCTTTTGTCTGAATAGTTTTCGGAGTAAATTCTGCTTTATCGGATATCCATGTTATAGTTCCCGGATATGACTTTTGTTTATCTTCAGTAATATTTATAAAAACAGTTACCTTTTCACCAATCTTTACTTTTTCTAATTGCTCAGAAACTATATAGGCACGTAAAAACAAATTTTTTGTATCAGCGATTTTGTAAAGTGCTTTTCCTTGAGTCACTACTTCCTTCTCTTCCACATATTTATTCAATACAGTTCCCTGAATCGGATTTATGATTTTGCATTTTCTTAATTGGTCTTCTATTTGCGATACTTGAACATTATTTGTATTACTTTCTTCATCCAGTCCGTTTACTGAAGTTGAAAGCGTATTGACTTGAGCATTTAAAGATTTTTTAAGAACTTCAATCTGAGAATTAGCATCATCAAGTTCTTTTTGGGTTGCCGCATTATCTGCCAACAATCTTTGGATTCTCCTTCTTTCAAATTCGGCTTTAGCAATTTGCTCTTTAATAGAGGATACTTGAACAGAGATATCAGGCTTTTTTACCTGAATTGCTTTATTTGTAGCAAGAAGCTGTCTCTTCTTCAAATACAGCTGAATACTGTCAATATAGCCCACATATTGTCCTTTAGTTAATATATCTCCTTCTATAATTTGAAATGATTCCAATTTCCCATTGGCTTCTGATGAAACAATTACTTCGGTAGATTCGAATGTCCCAGATGCATCATGCTCAAATTTATTTCGATTACAGGAAAACATAATCATAAATGTTCCTATGGCTAATATTATAGACTGTTTCATATTTCTAATTTCCTTGTGTATATTTATAATTATAGATACTTTGTAAAAATTGCATTTCATGTAAAGATTGTGTTACACGTGCTTTATTTTCAGCATTGATATCTTGTATCAGATCGTTCATTTGATAAATACCATTTTTATATTTACTTTCTCCTGCTATTTTTACGCGATTCCTCAGCTGAATAATTTCTTTATCTTTAACCATAAGCATTTTATATTTAACTATTTCATTTTGAATTTGCGTTAATTGCACATTTGTATTAAATAAAAAGGTTTCTTTTTGCGTTTCTAACGAATTCATTTCATTCCTTATCAATCTATATTCATTTTTTTTAGTATATAAATTACCGATATTCCAACTTAATCGCACTCCTCCTACCGCATAAGTCCTAAAATCCGAATTCAGCATATTCAACCCCGGTCTTCCAAAACCTCCTTGGGCGAAAAGTGAAAATTTAGGCATATTTTTAGCTTTAATAGTGCTTTCTTGAGATTCATATAACAAATTCTGCTTCTCATACATTTTAAGCTCCGGACGATTAATTTCTTCGCTAAAATCTATATTGTTATCAGGAAGAATAAGCTTTGCCTTTTCACTTATTTCTTCATGAATAAATAAAGAAAGCATTTTTATATAAGCTATTCGTAGAGTTGTTAATTCAATCCTTTTTTGATCGGTATTTAATAATTCGACTCTAATTAAATCCTGATCGGAAACCATGGCTACTCCATTTTTCAACATTGCACTCACTAGTTCGTAATTGGTTTGTAAATCAGAAGTTAATACATCAAGCTGTTTTAATTGCTCATCAATAGTAAGAATTCCAAAATACAATTGGTTAATTTTATCTCTTATTGAATATAAGTTCACTTCAAGTTTTTGTTTTTCGAAATCTGAGTTTGCTTGCGTAATTTTACTCTGCGATCTTGTAGCTCCGCCATCCCATATTAATTGTGATACCTCTAGTGTTATCTTATACTGATCCTTATTCATTTCAGGAATATGTATTCCCGGAATTTTTACTGGAATTTTAGTTACTTCGGACTGATATGAAGCCTGCCCTCCCAATGAAACCTGAGGCAAATAATTCTTAGCCAAGTTATCTAAATTATAATCTTTAGCCAACGATATTAAATCATATTGTCGTATTAATGGGTAATTATCCTTTGCTTTTCTCTGACATTCCTCAAGACTTATTTCCTGAATTTGAGAAAACAATAGACATGGAAATAAGCAGATTTGCAATAAGATGTGTATTTTTGTTTTCATAAACTCATTATTATTCTAGCTTTAACATTGATTTTAACCATATTGGTACTAATATTTTCCGCTCTTCTATGAAATGTTCATATTTTTTTTCATCCATTTTATTAAAATATTTCAAACTTGGACGTCCTATTATTGGAAAAATGGATAGGGAAATCAAATTCATAAAAAAATGTAGAGCAGTAAAGTTTAATTTTTCTTTAGCTATTTGTTCATTTATTTGTTCAAACATATAACTGTCTTTTATAAATCCCGTTGGAATTTTAATTTTATCGTATAGAAATTGTGGATTTACCTGTAATTCACTAAACAAAAAAATGGGTAATTCAGGATTTTTAGATAGTCCTTCTATATATCTACACACAGCTGCATCAATCTTCTCAGATAAATTTGTATCATTATTATTAATTATATTATCTATATAAGAAAACATTTCTTGGATACATTCTTTCATTACTATTTCAAATAAATTTTCTTTACTTCTATAATAATAATTTAATAGAGCTAGATTTATATTGGCTTCTTTTGCTATATCTCGAGTTCGCGTCATACCAAAACCTTTTTTTATAAAAACACGCTTTGCTGCTTCCTTAATTTTTTGCTCTGTAGATATATCTTTTACCATATATTAATTTTTCATTTCCAAAATTATCAATTAACTTATTGCAATTGTATTGCATTTTTTATACCACCAACAAATTTTAAAATAAATATATTTAATTTTTTGATTTAATCAAATGTTTAATTTATTTTTCATTTCTCTAGATGTATTTATAGAAATTATTTTTTTATGTTCTTAATATGCCTATTTCAAATTTTGAAATGATAAAACAACATTAAAAAAAATAAGAATATTAAAAAAAATAAATTATTATTACAATAAATTATTATATTCAATTATCAAATCGATATATTATTGAAAAAAAATATCGATTTAGATAAAATTTCACTATAAATAACAGAGATATAAGAATATAAACTTATAAAATCTAAATTTTGTTAGTTCATACTATTTAATGTAAATTTGCATGTCAAATTGTAAAGGATGAAAGAATTTAGTAAAGAAGTATACCTCAAGTGGTTTGAGGATATGACTATGTGGAGAAGATTTGAAGACAAAGCTCGTTCTCTATATTTAAAAGATAAAATCAGAGGTTTTTTGCATTTATATAATGGTCAGGAAGCTATTGCAGCAGGTTTTACACATGCAATGGATATCGCAAAAGACAAGATCATTACCTCTTATCGTTGTCATGCTCACGCATTAGCTATGGGATTAGATCCTAAAGTAGCTATGTCAGAATTATGCGGTAAAGCCACTGGTTCCTCTCAGGGTTTGGGTGGATCTATGCACCTATTTAGTCGTGAACACAATGTGTATGGTGGTCACGGAATAGTAGGTGGTCATATTCCATTAGGTGCCGGTATAGCTTTTGCCGACAAGTATTTTGAACGTGATGGAGTAACTATTTGCTACATGGGTGACGGTGCAGTAAGACAAGGCACCCTACATGAAACTTTCAATATGGCTATGAACTGGAAATTACCAGTTGTATTTGTTTGTGAAAACAACCAATACGCAATGGGTACTTCAGTTGAAAGAACCACCAACAATTTAGATATTTATCAATTAGGTTTAGGATATGAAATGCCTTGCGCTCCGGTAGATGGAATGAACCCTGAAACCGTTGCTGAAGCAGCATTTGAAGCTATAGAAAGGGCTAGAAGAGGTGACGGTCCTACTTTCCTTGAAGCAAGAACTTATCGTTTTAGAGGACACTCCATGTCTGATGCAGAACCTTATAGAACAAAAGAAGAAGTTGAAGAGCACAAAAAAGAAGATCCTATTCTTCTTGTTAAACATAAAATCTTGTCTAATAATTGGGCTAGCATGGAAGAATTAGACCAAATAGATAAAAGAATTAAGGATGAAATGAACGAAGTAGGTAAGTTTGCAGAAGATGCTCCTTATGCAAGTGATGACGTATTATATAAATATATCTATTCAGAACCAAATTATCCTTTTTTAGATAAATTAGAAAACCAATAAAAACACGAATCAAAACCAAATTATGGCTGAAGTTATAAAAATGCCCCGTCTAAGTGATACTATGACTGAGGGTAAAGTATCAAAATGGAATCTTAATGTAGGAGATCCTGTAAAAGAAGGAGATATCTTAGCAGAAATAGAAACAGATAAAGCGGTTCAGGATTTTGATTATGACGGTGATGATGGTATTCTCCTATACCAAGGAGTAAAAGAAGGTGATGCAGCACCGGTAGAATCGTTATTAGCTATCGTTGGGAAAGCTGGAGAGGACATTAGCTCATTAATCGGAGGAGCTGCAAATACTAATACTTCAAATTCCGAATCTACTATAGCTAGTGAAACTACCAATACTAATCCAACCCCTTCATCTTCCGCTTCAGTAGAAATTCCTAAAGACGTGGAAATCATTAAAGTTCCAAGACTTAGTGATACTATGACAGAAGGTAAAGTTTCTAAATGGAACGTAAACGTAGGAGATAGTATAAAAGAAGGAGACATCATTGCAGAAATAGAAACAGACAAAGCAGTTCAGGATTTTGAATATGATGGAAACGGAGGTGTTTTACTATATCAAGGAGTAAAAGAAGGTGACTCTGCTCCTATTGAATCTTTATTAGCTATTGTGGGTCCTGCAGGGACCGACGTTAGCGGTATTATTGCTGGAGGTGGTTCAGCCTCTGCTTCAGCTCCGAAACCGACATCTGCTGAATCTGCTGTGGTTGCCAATAATGAGAAAAAAGCATCTTCTGAAACTAATACGATTTCATCTAATGGTAAAATATTCGCTTCTCCTCTAGCAAAAAAAATAGCAAATGAAAAAGGAATAAGTTTGGAGCAGGTAAAAGGAAGTGGAGATAATGGAAGAATTATTCGAAAAGACGTTGAAAATTTTGTTCCATCTGCTAATACTAATGTAAGTCCTGCTACATCTTCTTCATCCAAACCGTCAACGGTAGTTCCGCAAATAACACCAGGTGTGGATAGTGAAACCCCCAATTCATCCATGAGAAATGCTATTGCTAAAAGCCTTAGTCATAGCCTATTTACAGCCCCTCATTACAACCTTGTATTTGAGATCAACATGGATAATGCAATAGAAGCAAGAAAAGCTATTAACAGTCTTCCTGATACCAAAGTCTCTTTTAATGACATTGTGATTAAAGCTGTTGCTATATCTTTAAGAAAACATCCACAAATTAATAGTACATGGTCTGATACAAAAATCATCCATCGTGGAAATATTAATATAGGTGTTGCTGTTGCTGTTGAAGACGGATTAGTTGTTCCAGTAATTAAAAATACAGATTACTTATCTCTAACTCAAATATCATCTGCAGTTAAAGATTTAGCCGGAAGAGCTAGAGATAAAAAATTAAAAGCTAATGAAATGGATGGATCTACTTTCACAATTTCCAATCTTGGAATGTTCGGAGTAGAATCTTTCAATTCGATTATAAATCAACCGAACTCTTGTATTTTATCCGTTGGAGCTATTATTCAAAAACCAGTAGTTAAAAACGGTCAAATTGTAGTAGGTAATGTAATGCAAATATCATTAGCATGTGACCATCGAGTAGTAGATGGTGCTACGGGAGCGCAATTTTTACAAACACTTAAATTGTATCTTGAAAATCCAGTATCCTTATTGGCATAATGATATTAAAATATAAAAAAACACTCAGTTCTTTTATGAATTGAGTGTTTTTTTTTACCTTTATTGACCTATACCTAACTTATTTACAAGCACTATGTCAATATCTAATTATACTTTTACGATGATAAAGCCCGATGCTATTTCAAAAGGCTTAACGAGTACAATTTTAAAAGATATCACTGATGCCGGATTTATTATAACGGCACTTAAACTTACTTCTCTTACTAAAACGGAAGCTGAAAAATTTTATTCAATACATCAAGATAAGCCTTTTTTTGATGATTTAGTAAGTTTTATGACTTCCGGACCTATTGTTGCTGCCATTTTAAAAAAGGAAAATGCTGTTGAAGATTTTAGAAGGTTACTAGGTGCTACCAATCCTGAAAAAGCTGAAGAAGGTACACTTCGAAAAAAATATGCAGAAAGCATGCAACGAAATGCTATTCATGGTTCTGATAGCGATGAAAATGCAATTATCGAAGCTCACTTTCATTTTGCAGAGAAAGAAATTTATTCTTTCTTATAAAAATACTACCACTTATATTTTTGAATTTATATAAATTATATCATATTTTCTAATTCTTTAGAACCTTGTTATAATTTATTAGTAACTTAGGTGCACACAATAAATACTGAGATGATAAAAGAAATGAAGGTAAAATATGAAGAATATTCTACTTGGAATGAATTATCTAAAGATGATCTTCTTTTAGTTAACAAGGCTAAAGAGGCAAGAAATTTAGCCTATGCCAACTATTCCAAATTTAAAGTCGGAGCTGCAATACTACTGGATAACGGAATAATATTAACCGGAAATAACCAAGAAAATGCAGCATATCCAAGTGGCTTGTGTGCGGAAAGAACAGCAATTTTTTATACTATTGCCAATTATCCTTCTTCTAAAATAATAAGAATGGCTGTAGTAGCAGGAAAAGATGATACAAATTCGATTCCCATATCACCCTGTGGAGCCTGTAGACAAGTATTGTTAGAATATGAACACAGACAAAAAAAACCTATTGAATTTCTTTTTACTGGTATGAAGGGTAAAGTAATAAAATTTTTCCAATGCGCAGATTTTCTTCCTTTTTTTTTCGATGAAAACTCATTGTAAATTATATAATTTTTAACACTTATAAAATATTTAGTAAAAAAATAAAATTTATTTTATTCCTTCAATTCTCGATTTTGTCCCAAAGTAATTAACATGAAAGTTACAGAACATATTAAGAATGCCAATGGAAAAACGTTATTTTCCTTTGAAATTCTACCCCCGAAAAAAGGTGAAGATCTACAAAATATATTTTCTAACATTGATCCCTTAATGGAATTTAAACCTCCTTTCATTGATGTCACTTATCATAGAGAGGAATATGAATATAGGGAGTTACCCAATGGATCAATCCAAAAAATTATTACAAGAAAACGTCCTGGAACAGTTGGAATTTGTGCAGCTATCCAACAAAAATATAAAGTCGATGCAGTACCGCATCTAATATGCGGAGGATTCAATAAAGAAGAAACAGAAAATATCCTAATAGATTTCAATTTTTTAGGAATTGATAATATTTTAGTATTACGAGGAGACCCAATAAAAAGTGAAGGTTTTTTTAAGCCCCATCCGCAAGGGCATTCCTATGCAAATGAATTAGTTAGTCAGGTTGGACATATGAATTCAGGCAAATATCTACATGAAGAATATGCCCATGGAGCTACAAACTTTTGCATCGGTATTGCAGGATATCCGGAAAAACATTTTGAAAGTCCGAATTTAGATACAGATTTAGGATATCTGAAACAAAAAATTAATGCTGGAGGAAATTATATAGTCACCCAGTTATTTTTCGATAACAAAAAATATTTTGATTTTGTAAAGAAATGTAGAGAACTAGGAATTACAGTGCCCATAATTCCAGGAATAAAACCCATATCCATTAAAAAACATCTTACTATACTTCCTAATGTTTTTCATATTGATATGCCTCAAGAATTGGTTAAAGCTGTAGAAAACTGTAAAGATAATAAAGCTGTATATGAAGTAGGTATTGAATGGACAATAAATCAATGTAAAGAATTAATGAAACAAGGGGTACCCGTTCTACATTTTTATTCAATGGGTAGATCGGAAAATATTAGAAGAATTGCAACAGAACTTTTTTAAATGCAAAAAATAAAATTAAAAAATATAAAAATATACGCCTTTCACGGCTGTTTAGAAGAAGAAGCGAAAATCGGTTCTTTTTATATAGTGAATGTAAAAATATGGCTAAATTTGGAAAAACCCGGAAGATCGGATAATCTTCAAGATACCGTTAATTATGGCATTATTACGCAAATAGTAAAGGATCAGATGGCTATACGTTCCCATTTATTGGAACATGTTGCTTATCGTATTATTAAAGAAATAAAAACGCAATGTAAAAAGATTACAGCCGTTAAAGTATCTGTAGCAAAGGTTAATCCACCGGTTAATGCAAATATAGATCAGGTAAAAGTAACTTTTAAAAAGAAATTTTATTAGATTTTAAATTTTATTCAAAAAAAATTGTAGATTTGCAGTCCAATAAAACGGCTTCGTGGCCGAGTGGCTAGGCAGAGGTCTGCAAAACCTTGTACAGCGGTTCGAATCCGCTCGAAGCCTCAATAAAAACCATCTCTTCGAGATGGTTTTTATATTATATATATATTAGTTTTTTGCTCAGGTAGCAATTAATCTCTCTGGAGTCTGACACGCTTTCTTCTTCATTACAAAGAAATTTCTTTTTTTCAGAAAAATCCTTCCTTTCGTTTAATATATCTTCTTTCATGTGTTCTAATTCTTTCAACTTTACAGATAGAAGTCTTCCTCAAACGCATTTATATTATTCTAAGCCGGTTATCCAGTATTTTCAGCTACTTCAATAGAATTTAGATATACTTATATTCTCCTTAAATAACCAGCATATCTGTTTATTTTTAACATATTGTAAGGCTTGGATCATTCTTTTGCATTGCAAAGTACTCATTGCTCCATTATAAAAATTAAATGTAAATTTTCCTATTTTTCTTTTTTGAAAGTAATGTATGGTACTATACTCATCCATTCTTTGATCGATCTTTAATTTTTTTCTAATTAATTAAATGTAAAAATTATAAACCCAGATGATAATATTATATAGTTTGGAATTTAAAAATCATTGATTATATGCTTCTGTATTTGAATAATATTTTTAACTATTAAATCATATACATGACATGCTCAAATAAATAATAATTAAAGATAATCAATATCAAATATATATTAGGATGTCACATTTCTTTACTAGAACAATTAGTAACTTGTCTCTTACAAAGTATAAAAAATTTGATAATCTTCCTTTATTCGGAATAAAAAATAAAAAAGTTAGATTTTCGAGAAATCTAACTTTTTTATTTATCTTGTAAAAATTATATATTTTCTATAATCATAGCACTTGCTCCTCCCCCTCCATTACAAATTGCAGCAGCTCCATACTTGCCATTATTTTGCTTTAATACATTAATTAGGGTAACTAAAATACGTGCGCCACTATTTCCTAAAGGATGACCTAAAGAAACTGCTCCTCCATTTACATTTACTTTTGACAAATCAATATTTAAAATTTTTGAATTAGCTAATCCAACTACAGAGAATGCTTCATTAAATTCAAAATAATCTATATCATGTAAGGTTATATTAGCTTTTTTAAGTGCTAACGGTAATGCTAATGAAGGAGCCACCGTAAATTTTTCAGGTTCACAAGCTGCATCTGCATATCCTATAATTCTAGCAAGAGGTTTCAACTCTAATTCTTTAGCTTTTTCTGCTGTCATTATTACTAAAGCTGAAGCTCCATCATTTAAAGTAGATGCATTAGCTGCTGTAACAGTTCCTTCTTTTTGAAAAACCGGAACTAGCTGCTTCAGCTTATCAAAATTTACATTTTTATATTCTTCATCTTCTGTGATAAGTACAGGATCTTTTTTTCTTTGATATACTGTAACTGGTACTACTTCTTCCTTAAATTTACCTGATTTCCAAGCTAATTCAGCACGAGTATATGATTGAATTGCAAATGAATCTTGTTCTTCTCTAGATATGGAGTATTCTTCTGCACAGGAATCTGCACAGATTCCCATATGGTTACGATCATATACATTGGTAAGGCCATCCTTGATCAATCCATCCACAAGTTTCTGATCTCCGAATTTATTTCCCTTCCTGCCATTAGTGATATAATAAGGAACCTGAGACATAGATTCCATTCCACCGGCTATGACTATTTCATTATCTCCTGCTAGAATGGATTGTGCACCTGAAATTACAGCCTTCATTCCTGAAGCGCAAACTTTATTTATGGTTGTACAAGGAACCTTGTTAGGTATTCCGGCACCTAAAGAGGCTTGTTTTGCAGGAGCTTGACCAACATTAGCCTGTAAAACATTGCCCATAAATACTTCATCAATCAGGGATTTATCTAATTTAATTTTATGTAATGCTCCTTCAATAGCCGCTGCTCCTAACTGCACTGCTGAAAGGCTTGATAGACTGCCTAAAAAACTTCCGATGGGTGTTCTCGCGGCAGACACAATAACAATTTCTTTCATTTTTTAATGGTAAAGTATTTTAATTTCCGTTTTTCCGTTGACTTTTGGTAAATATACTTCTTTTAATTAAAAAAATAATTAGTATAATGCTTTATACTATCATTAAAACTAAAAATCAGTTATTAATTATAAGAATGAACTCCAATTTTACAAATAACTAGCGCTAAAAATGAATAATTATTTCATTGTATTTTGATCCAGATTAATGATTAATTTTTCAGATTTAGGATGAGCCATACAGGTTAGAATCTTACCATTCTTTAGATCATTCTCAGTTAAAACTAAATTTTCATCTACATAAACATCTCCTTCTTTCAAAGTACATATACAAGCTCCACAAATTCCTCCTTTACATGAATAAGGCGCATCCACTCCGCTGTCTAATAAGGCTCTTAATAGAGAGGATCCATTATTTATCCAATTCATGGTTTGCTTTGTATTTTTAAATGTATATGTAACCTTTACTTCTTTAACTGTAGATCGCTTAACTTTATCATCATAAAAAACTTTTTCCACGGGCTCATATAATTCGTAATGTATATTTTTTTTTGGTATTCCGTGTTTATATACAGCATTGGCAAGGGTAACTATCATATCTTTAGGTCCACAGATAAGAGCTTCATCTACCTCATCCCAATCTAGTATCTGATTAATAATCAATTTAACTTTATGCTCATCTAATCTTCCGTGAAACAACTTATCTTGCACTTCCTGTTGAGAATAAAAAAAATGAGGGAAGAAATTTTGTGGATACTCTTGATTTAAGTTAATTAGTTCATCTTTGAAAATAGTTTGTTCTTCATTAGTATTGCCATAAAAAAGATATAATTGAACAGCTGGTTCATGGTATAAAGTATCTTTACAAATGCTCATAATAGGAGCAATGCCACTACCTGACGCAAAAGCTACTATAGTCCTTTTTTCATTGGGTCGGGAAGGAATCCCAAATGCTCCCATAGGGGCAGAAACTAATAATTGATCACCTTCTTTAATATTTTCTTGTATATATTTTGAAACAAAGGCATGGGGAGTCTTTTTTACAGCAAATGAGAGATAGCCCTCATAAGGCGCAGTACAGATGGAGTATTCTCTTTCAACGCTTTGTCCTTCGATATCAAACTTAAAACGAATAAATTGTCCGGGCTTCCATCTAAATATTGATTGTAATTCGTCGGGAATCGATAAATCTATTCTCATACTTCTTGAAGTAAGCAGTTCTAATTTTTGTACGCATAAAGAATAAAAGTGCATAATCTTCTTACTTTTTGATACGCAAAAATACCGGATTTAAATTAAAAAAATTAAATTTTTAAAGTCTACTCCATTAGGGCATTTGTTCCGTATGATCTTCAGAAGAAATAATACTATCAACAATGTATTTAGTATAGCCCCTCCAAGGCAAAGCTCCAAAATATTCCTTATAATGAAGGATGACATCTTTTCCGGTTAGCTTCATTAATCTATGGGCTAAATATTCGTTATCAACTGAAAATTCAAATTCATTGGATTGCATACCGCCGGCAGCTCTTGATTTAAATCCTGTCTGAATTAATTTACCCTCATAGGTTTTGAAAATAATTCCTTTGTGCATGATATAATTTAATTGTCCCGATTTAACACTGCTATCTCCATAGGGAACATAGTAATACACATAAAAAATTCCAACGCCTAGAATACTAATCAAGAGTAAAATTATAATAATTGTTTTTTTCCACGAACCTGATTTATTTTCCATATTAACTAAATTTATTTTATTGATTTATCATTTTATTATCATTAGCAAAATAAGGTAGTGAAGCGACAAAGTTGAAACAGGGACAAATAGCTTAAATGATAGCTTATCAACTTTTTATAATCCAAATCTATTCCAATTAGAACAATTAATAATATATTTGCGGTTATTTCTTGATTTTAACGTAAATATGAAAAATTCATCTCATCAGACGGGAACAGTATTTACCATATTATCTTTATTAGCCGTATCCCATATGTTTAATGATACTCTACAATCGGTAATTCCTGCAATATATCCTCTTTTAAAGAATTCATTAGCCTTAACATTTACACAAGTCGGATTGATAACGCTGGTCTATCAAATGTCTTCTTCTTTATTCCAACCTGTAATTGGAATAATAACGGACAAGCACCCTCAACCTTACTCTTTACCTATAGGCATGACCTTTAGTATGATAGGAGTAATATCTTTGGCGGTTGCTACTAGCTTCACTCATGTATTATTGGCCGTTTTTTTTACAGGCTTAGGTTCTTCTATATTTCATCCTGAAGCATCGCGCCTAGCCTATCTAGCATCTGGAGGCAAACATGGATTAGCCCAATCTATTTTTCAAGTTGGAGGAAATTTTGGCAGCTCTATAGGTCCTTTAATTGCTTTATGGATTATAACCCCTTACGGACAAAAAAATGTTGGTTGGTTAGCAATCATAGCTATAGCAGGCATTGGAATTATGCTTATTATTTGTAAATGGTATAAGAAAAATTTATACCTCTTAAAGGCTAAAAAGGAACAAGCTAAAAACGATAAAGATGATAAATCTATTGAAAACAAATCCCTTCCAAGATCAAAAGTGATTTTTGCTATAGGAATTTTACTAGTTCTCATTTTCTCAAAATACGTTTACATGGCAAGTCTCAACAGCTATTACACCTTTTATCTTATTAATAAATTTGGGATAAGTATTGATGAGGCTCAATTATATTTATTCGCCTTCTTATTTGCGATTGCAGCAGGCACTGTTATCGGAGGACCGGTAGGTGATCGCATCGGAAGAAAATACGTAATTTGGTTTTCCATCTTGGGCACTGCGCCTTTTGCCCTCATCATGCCCTATGCCAATCTTACTTGGACCTGTATTTTAAGTATAATTATAGGGTTAATTTTATCATCTGCTTTTTCAGCAATACTTATTTATGCTCAAGAATTAGTGCCCGGAAAAGTGGGACTCATTGGAGGGCTCTTTTTTGGTCTAGCTTTTGGAATTGCAGGTATAGCGTCAGCGATTTTAGGAAAAATAGCTGATAGAACAGGAATTCAATACGTATATTATCTCTGTTCTTTTCTTCCCTTATTAGGTTTGGCTGCGAGCTTTTTGCCTAACACTAAAAAAATAAGTAAAAACTAATATGTCTATTTAATTATAAAAATAAATTATTTATCTATCACCAAATAAAGTCATTCACAACCTTATATTCATTATTTATACGGTCGTACTCAAAATATATATGTTTCAGCCCATTAGTTAATAAAATATATTTTGACTTAATTTGAGAGTTGTAACGAGCCGCTTGCTCAAATGTACTTTGTGTAAGAGCAATTTCGGGTGCTTTACATTCAACTAATACAAAAGGTTCAGATTTTTTATATAGCAATATATCCAATCGTTTGGTTTGCTGATTCAGCACAATTTTTTTTTCAATAATAAACGCTGATTTAGCAATTTTTTTTTCAGATTGTATAAAAAAAATAATATGTTGTCTTACCCATTCTTCTGGGGTCAGAATTAACCATTTTTTTCTAACTTCGTCAAAAATATACCAAACAGATTTATCCTCTTTTATTTGAAAATTATATTTTTTAGGAAAATTTAAAACCGGAAGTTCCATAATTCTATTTATGAAGGAGTACAATAATTTAGTCAAAGATATTAAAAATAAACAGTTTTTACCCGTGTATTTTTTACAGGGTGATGAGCCTTTTTATATAGATAAAATAAACGATTTGCTTGAAGCAAATGTATTAAAAGAAGAGGAGAAAGCTTTTAACCAAAACATTGTTTACGGTACGGAATCGGACTTAGATCAACTTATCTCATTAGCCAAACAATTCCCTATGGGAGCCGATAAACAGCTTTTAGTAATTAAAGAGGCAAAAGGATTGCCTTTTGAAAAATCTGAAGCATTTGAAAATTATATCAAAAACCCTCAACAATCCACTGTATTAGTTATAAATTATAAGTATAAATCATTAGATAAAAGAAGAAGTCTCACTAAATTACTTACCAAGCAGGGATATATTTTTTCGAGTGAAAAACTCTACGATAACCAGGTTCCGGCATGGATCGGTACAGTATGCCAATCTTACGGATTGGAAATTGATGAAAAATCCAGAATGTTATTGGCTGAATTTTTAGGAACAGAACTTTCCCGTATTGATAATGAAATTCAAAAACTTAAATTAATTCTGGGTAATTCTAAAAAAATTACTCCTGAAATAATCGAACGTAATATTGGGATAAGTAAAGAATACAACAATTTTGAGTTAAGAAAAGCTATTGTTGAGAAAAATAGTAAACAGGCTTATAAAATTATAGATTACTTTGAAAAAAACCCTAAAGCTAATCCTATCGTATTGACATTTGGAACTTTAATCGGCTTATTTACTAATATTCTCATTGTTCATACTTTGCCAGTAAAAACGCCTCAAAATATAGCAAAAGAACTTCGAATTAATCCTTTTTTTGCCAATGAATATCTAACCGCTATAAAAAATTATTCCTTAAAAAAGACTACTGCATGTATTTCTTATTTGCGAGACGCCGATATGAAATCAAAAGGAGTACAGGTTTCTTCTCATGCAACCTCTAAAGATATTTTAATGGAAATGTTATATAAAATACTTCATTAATTAATTTTAACTAACTATTTACTATTATTAAAAACCCACATAAATAATATATACATAATTCAAATTATATTTGTTTGATTTATTAATACCATGTCAGAATTAAAAGTTATTGCAACGATTCAGGCAAAGCTTGATTATCTTGATGAAATAAAAAATATTTTATATTCCGTAGCAGACAAATCCCGCAAAGGATAAGGAAACATCTCTTACAATCTGCATCAAAATATTTAACTTTATTTACTTGAAATATGGAAATCGCGGGAAGCTACTACTTCTCATAGTAATACAAAGCATTTTAAGGACTTTTTAAAATCAATGGAAGTAAAATACGATAGTTTATATATAAATTTAGTTAATAAGATTTATTAAATATTCTATGTTTTTCAAAATAAAAAAAACAGAGTGCCATATAAAAGTTAAACGAATAAAAAATTGCCAAAATTCTATATTATTACAATTTATTTTTATTTCTGTTCCATATTTTTTATAAATTTGTTCCAATAAAAAAGACAAAATATGATTCAACTACATTTTCATCATCATTATTTACACACTTACAATCAGGTGAGGTAAGTAATTTTGTTATGCAAAATGAAAAAAATAAATAATAGCCGCCTGATTTTTCGGGCGGTTTTTTTTTAGACCTATTTCAAATACAAATGAAAATTATAAACTATGACTAATGGGTAAACTGAAAATAGCTATACAAAAAAACGGACGTTTAAGTGAAAAATCACTCGATTTATTAGGCGAATGTGGAATAAAAATTCCGAATGGAAATCAAAAATTAAAAACAGTTTCTACAAATTTTCCTATTGAAATTTTATTTCTCAGGGATGATGATATACCACAATATGTGGAACAAAATGTAGCGGATATAGGAATTTTAGGAGAAAACGAAGTTTGGGAAAAAGACCGCAACATTGAAATTATAAAGAAAGTAGGTTTTGGAAATTGTCGTATGAGCTTAGCAATTCCTAAAGAAGAATCATATACCGGTATTTCTTATTTCAATAATAAAAAAATAGCAACCAGCTATCCTAAAATTTTAAAGAAATTTTGTGATAAGAATAATTTATCGGTAGAGATAGAAGAAATAGGCGGAAGTGTAGAAATTGCGCCCGGAATAGGCTTAGCCAATTGCATATTCGATATTGTTAGTACCGGAAGTACACTTCTAATGAATGGATTAAAAGAAGTAGAAATAGTAACCAAAAGTGAAGCAGTACTTATAAAATCAAGAAATTTATCTGAAGAAAAACAACAAATTCTTCAAAAATTACTGTTTAGGATACAATCGGTTTTACATTCTAGAGAAAACAAGTACATTTTGTTAAATGCCCCGAATGAAAAAGTAAAAGATATTATTTCTCTTTTACCTGGAATAAAAAGCCCTACTATCTTACCCTTGGCTAAAGAAGGATGGAGTAGCATTCATTCAGTAATTAAGGAAGATAAATTTTGGGATATCATTGAGCAATTAAAAGAACATGGTGCTCAAGGAATTTTAGTTATTCCTATTGAAAAAATGATTCTATAAGATTTATACTCATTGGAATATAAAAGTATTATCAAAATATATCTTTTAATCTTTACCAAATTTACAATATGAAAATTATAAAATATCCTCATACAAATGATTGGTTACGTTTGACTCAAAGACCGGAAAACGAGAAAAGTTCCCTTCGGGAAACAATTGAAAAAGTTTTTACGGACATAAAAAATGAAGGAGATGCGGCATTGAAAAAATATACGCTTCAGTTTGACAAGGTAGTCCTTACAACTCTCAAAGTTTCTGAAGAAGAACTATTGGAAGCGGATGAATTAGTTTCTACCGAATTAAAAGAAGCAATCATACAAGCAAAAAATAACATTGAAAAATTCCATTTCTCTCAAAAAGAGGAGAAAGAAATAATCGAAACACAACCCGGCGTAGAATGTTGGAGAGAATCTCGGGCTATAGAAAAAGTTGGATTGTATATTCCCGGAGGCTCTGCTCCCCTTTTTTCAACCGCACTCATGCTAGGAATTCCTGCTAAAATTGCCGGTTGTAAAGAAATAATCTTATGTACACCTCCTAACCAAGAGGGAAAAATACATCCTGCTATTCTTTTTGCTGCAAAAGAAATTGGAATTACTGAGATTTATAAAGTTGGAGGAGTTCAAGCTATAGCTGCGTTAACACTAGGAACTGAATCCATTACATCCGTATATAAGATTTTTGGTCCCGGTAACCAATATGTCACTGCAGCAAAACAATATGCTCAAGAATTCAAAGTCTGCATAGATCTTCCGGCTGGTCCTAGTGAAGTGCTTGTAATTGCAGATTCTTCTGCTAACCCTGAATATATTGCCGCAGATTTACTCTCTCAGGCAGAGCACGGTACTGATAGCCAGGTTTTATTTCTTACTACAGATGAACAAATATTACACGATACTTTAGATGCTATAAAGATTCAATTGGAAGATCTTCCGCGGAAAGAAATTGCGAAAAAAGCACTGGATAATAGCGTAGGCATATTATTTAATTCTTTGGATGAATGCTTCCAATTCAGTAATCTTTATGCACCGGAGCACTTAATTTTAACCATTATTAATGCAAAACAATATACACAACATGTTGAAAATGCAGGATCTGTTTTTTTAGGTAAATATAGTTGTGAAAGCGCCGGAGATTATGCCAGTGGCACAAACCACACATTGCCTACCCATGGGTATGCTCGTAATTATAGCGGAGTTTCTCTGGACAGTTTCTTAAAAAAAATTACTTTTCAAGAACTTAGTAAAGATGGCCTTCAACGCATTGGAAAAACTATAGAGCTAATGGCTGAAGCTGAAGAATTACAAGCTCATAAAAACGCTGTAAGCATACGGTTAAAGCATAGCTAAATAAACTAAGACAATGTGCATTATTAAAATTTATTAAAAAATTTACGCTTATAACTCAATCAATTATACCCATGAAAAATATAAATCAGCTAGCCCGTTCAAATGTACTTAACATGCATCCTTATTCATCTGCAAGAGATGAATCGGGAGGAATTCAAGGAATTTTTTTAGATGCTAATGAAAATCCTTTTGGTAATAACAATCGATATCCCGATCCTTATCAAAGGGAATTAAAACAAAAATTAAGTGAACTTAAAAATGTTGATGCTGAAAAAATTTTTGTTGGTAACGGAAGTGATGAAATTATTGACCATATTTATCGAGTATTTTGCAATCCCGGCAAAGATAAAGTGATGTTTTTCAGCCCTACATTCGGAATGTATCAGGTTGCAGCTGAACTAAACGATGTAGAGGTCATAGACATCCCCCTCACATCCGATTTTCAAATTAACACAGAAGAAATTAAAAAATATATTACAGATGAAAACCTAAAGGTAATTGTAATTTGCACGCCTAATAATCCAACTGGAAATGTAATGAATCCAAAAGATATAGATTATATATTGGATAATTTTAACGGAATCGTAGCTGTAGATGAGGCCTATATAGAATTTACCGATCAAAGGTCATATATAGATAAAATCAATCGCTATCCACACTTGGTAATTTTCCAAACCTTAAGCA
>NZ_JAMBJZ010000049.1:732-15742 GCF_025291155.1 Apibacter sp. | reverse complement strand
ATTTTAACATTATCTGTACTATTATGATAAGTACTTATTATATATTTACAATTATTATATTCTGAAATACCCTTTTCTTCTTCTGCTATTGCTATTTGAACCCATTTAGGTAGTTTACCCTCTTCTTTTTTCTCCTTTTTCTCTCCTGTTAGTAAAATACATTCATCAATTTTAAATATTTCTTTGGTAGACTTGTATTTCGGATTCCCATTTTTATCTTTTGGAGCTGTATAATTTACTTTTTTACTGCTTCCTGATATAGTAGCTGTGGCACTACCACCCCGGTAATGTACAATCCTTTTTGCTCTGGAATCTGTTTTCTCATTTAGTACATTCACTATATTGTTTACAATTTTATCATCGTTATTTTTGGTGGATTGAGACGCTAAGGCATACAAAGATTTTTCTACCCATTCAGCCATCCCGGTAATAGCCGCCTGATGTGGGGTATAACCACTTTCTGGTACTGAATCAAAAACATTAACTTTACTCTCCGGTGCTAGTTTATCTATTACTTTCTGTATTTTTTCATAATTCCCTCTTCCGGTTACTTGCAACAATCCCCGTCCTTTAAAATTCCAACCGTCATTGCCTCCTTGGTTTCCTATATCGCTTTTAGTACTGTAGGCAATATTGGCTAAGGCTATTGGATTTGAAGCGGTTTCCCTCCCTTGAGTTTTTCCGTATAAATAAGCTTCCGCAATGGGTTTTGCTTTTTTTCGATTCACATAAGCTAAGCGTTCGTCATTCATCCCTTTATAAATATTTCGTTTATTGCCTCGTCCATAATCTTCGTATTTACTTCTAAAGGTATCAAATACTTCTACCAACCTTTTTGGTGTATAATGCTTAAAATCTTCTCCTTCTAATGCTCCTAATAAATCCCTCCCGGATTCTTCTATACTTTGGGCAAAGAAATGAGCTTTTCTTATACAGTAATGGAATTAAATCTCCCTCATAATCATAAGGGGCTAACAATTATTTAAATATTAGACTAAATCAGTGTAGTATTTTTAAACATATGTATTCAGCATTTTTTAGACCTAATTTTTATTGTTTTTTGAAGAATACAAAAAAATAGAATAAAATTACTTTTAAAATCATTTTCCTCCAATAAAAAAGCTATATCTGGCTTGGCATTACTATCCTGATTAGAAAGATTACCAAAAGCAATTACATCTTTTGCTCTGCTTTTAATAGTAGTTAAAAAATATTTATCTCTTTTCTCTCCGTAAAGGAAATCATTTTGAATAAAATATCTATGTATGCATTCCTTATACTCAACAGGGACAAACTCATTATATTCTGAAATAAAGAATATACTCGACATTTCTTTTTCATAATCATCATTCTTTGAGATTTCGAATTTATTTATTTGAGATATTATGTATATGACACCTATAGATAATATGGTTAATAAACAGATAAACACTCCTGTTATAATTTTTGCTTTCTTACTGAATTTCATTTTATGAGTTATTTCTATATGAAATATATTCCTTAGTTATTTTTCTTTTTTTACTTCTATCCATTCATTAATTGTTTCTCCCCCTCCTAAACCTTTTATATAATATTTCCCATTTTGTTTTTTTATCATAAAATTGGGAGCTTCTGATTTACATAAGGCATCATTCTCATTATAATAAAGTTCCAATATATTACTATTCTCTATAGCATAATATTCACCATCACAACTTATAGGCTCATGGTAAGTATTAATTTTTAAAAGTATTTTATCTTTAGTAATAGCAAAATTATACGTTATACTTGCCATTCCTGTAATAGTCATATCGGTTTCTATAGTTTTACTATATACCCCATACCACTCAAAAGGAATAATATATTTTTTAGCAATATTATTATTTTTCCCATATTTAAAGTAATCTTCTATTCCTACATTCTCCTCTGAAATATATTCAACAGGCACTGGACAGTACAATATCCTTGTTTCAATTGATATTGGTTTTAACTTTATTTTGTTAGATACTTCATAAATTTTTTCTATCTCAAAAAAAGTATTTTCTTCCTTAAATCTCCCCAAGCAAATACCTTTTTTATTATTTTCTAATCGAACATTAATAGAATAACTATATTCATTCGAAATAGAAAGAGTATCTCTTAATATATCATTTTTATCATATAATAAAATATATGATTTTTCATGATCATCCTTAATTGAAATAGGTTTAATATAATAAGTATCCGTATTAAGACCATAAATATCTGGGATGAAATATTTTTTATTATTAAGATTAAAAAGCCTATCTAATTCTTTTGATTTAAAATATTCTCTATTTGAATCATATTCTTGTTTATAGTCAAATTTAGTATCTATATATTTATTCTTTTGAGAATTGCAATTGTAGAATAATACTATTGTTAAAAATAAACTAATCAAATATTTTATTTTATGAACCTTTATGATAGTGCGGTTTGTTTTCATTATCTTGATCTTTTGTATTATATGAATTTAATTTAACAAATCTTGCAGGATTAGTTCTTACTCCTTCGCCCTTTTTATACGCATCCAGCACTGTCGCTATTTCTAAGTGTAAATGTGGAGCATGTCCTTTATTAGCTATAGAGCCAGACACTCCCGCATAACCTAAAGGAGTTCCAGCATCAACCTCTGTTTTGTTTATCCCATCTTTTTCTGTAAAAAATACACTTTGAAGGTGCATATAAATAAAATATACATTATCTGTTTCTTTAAGATCAATCCCTTTTAATTCATCCGTATATTGTGTTTTATAATTTACTTTTCTTTCCTGTTCTAACAAATCTTTGACATTTTGAATCTTTACTCGTACTATCCATCCTGCACTAGCAGAATATCTTACTTGATGTATATTCCCTTTTAAACAAGAATATACCTTGTCTTTACCTGGGATTGCAAAAAAGTCAACTCCTGAATGGTATTTTTTATTTCCATTGGCATATCTTCTACACCAACCATAAGTTGCGCTAGAAGGTTTTACATTTCCATCCCAATTATATTTTGTTAACCTTGGATTATCTACAGGATCATGCCATTTACTCGAACTTTCCTTATTAGGTTCTTTTTTTATTGGAATTACTCCACAATCAAAAGTAGTAGTTTTTTTACCTTTACCTTCTTTAACAGAATTATAGTACCTATTTAAGATTTCTCTTCTTTGAATTTTTCCATCATTATTCCCATCTTTTTTATCAACACTTTCATTCCATTCATATTCCTTTTTAGTCGTATCTTTATCATAAAGCACATAATCATCATCTTTTCCTACTCCTATAGGCGCAAATACTATTAAATAAATATCTTCTGGAGATTTTACTTTCTTATATCTATCAAAAAGTCTAAAATATTTCTCTACATAATCTAGCTGTTCCACATTCGTCATTAATGCTAATTTTCTTTTAGTCAATGATATAGAATATTTTTTATTTAAATCTTGTATAGCTATTGATGTAAATTGAATTAAACCAACAGCCCCCGAAAAATTTTCATCTAGTAATAATATTTCTTCTCTATTTAAACCTCTATAGTCTTTTTTAGGTTGTCCATTTGGTCTATACTTACCTGTAGGTTTTAATTCAATTTTAGAAGGAGAAAAAGTTCCAGAGGTTTCTACTTTCATAACAGCCATTAGTCCATTAGCCATGTCTATTTTTCTACTTTCTCCCCATAATTCCTTACAAATCTTCACTACTTTTTTCCTAAATTCACAACTTACTTTTGCTCCCCAAATTAAATCATATTGTTTACATAAACAATTCTCAATCTTCTTATCCTCTCCGGTCATAACTGCCCGGTTTCCGGGTATGGGCTCCATTTTAATTGTAGAGGTATCCACTTCTATGATTTTGGTACTCTTGGCTAAGATTTCCCCTTTTAGCTTTACATCTACATAGATTTCATGTTTGCCGTCTGCCAATTCCAGCCAACTGGTTCCTCCTTTTTTATACATTTCTTTGGTAAGCTGTATATCCAGTTCCTGAACATCTGCTTTCATCTGGACTATACTGCTGTCTAATTCGTCTTTGAGTGGCCAGTCATCTTCATAAACGGTATATTCTATGCTCTGTCCTTTCAGGTTTTTGCCCTCAATCTTTAATTTCAGGATTTCTCCATAAGATACTTTTTCCTTTCCTCCGGGAATATATAAGCTTACTTTCTGAATTTGGGGTTCTTCGGAAGTGGTCATTTTCTTGTATGTCTCCCTGAATTTGTTCCATCCTTCTTTAAAAAAAATAGTTCCCTTATAAATGATACTTTCTTCTTTTTTAGGCTGTTGTTTGGGCTTATCCTTTTTTGCGTTCCCCTCTTCAAGTTGGGCCTTAACTTTATACTCATGCTTCTTTATGGGGTTTACTAAAAGCTTATAGTCATTCAGAGGAAAAGCAGTAGTTGCTGTCCCTTTAGTGCTTACTTTTTCAGTAGTGTTTGTTACGGTTTTATATTCGGTTTTCCCTTGTTTTTCTTCTTTTTTTAGTAACGTGAATTCTATTTTCTTTCCCACGCTTCCCGTTGTATTGGCTACTACATAGAGAATCTGTCCTAGTTTCAGTTTTGCATTCTGGCTCAAGGGTTTGTCTTTCTTTACATCATACAAGGTAAGGGAGGTAAGGGAGGGTTTTTGATTGGGAGATACTTTTACAGATAAGGCACTGTCATTGTCTAGTTCAGGTGAATATAAATACCCTACTATTTTTATGTCTTTTCCTATGGCTTGTTCATGAAAGGTAAATTCTCCGATTTCTTTTTTAAACTTCAAGATATATTTTCCTTTTTCTTTGTAATAAACTGCCCATTTTACATTAGCAGGGTTTTTCATTTCTGTAGGTGTTCCGGGATACCACTCTGTTACCCGGTACTTTTCTTTTATTCCCGCTTTGGGGGTGGTATTCCCGGTTATGGCTTTTACCCCTCGTTTTCCAATCTTTTTTTTCTGGGGAATCCTTAGTATCTGTCCTTCTTTGAGGTTAGCTATTTCATATTTCCCTTTTCCTTTGGGGGTTATTTTTATTTCGGGATTTGCTTGCAGTATTTTATGTTCTTCTACAGTATACTGTCTTGATATTCCATAAAGGGTTTCTCCTTTTTTTACTTTATGGCTGATGTAAGTATATTCAGGCATGGATTTATCTTTTTATTAGTTAGTAAGGGATAAGACATAAGAATTTCACGCTTTACACCTTATTTCTTAATTCCAACTTTACTCATTCTACCCAATTTTCTGTATCGTTAATTATTTCATTGAAATTAGTTAAAGGCATCAATTGCTGTAATACTGTTTCATCTGATTTTTCAAAATGCAGAGAATGAACATCGGTAACCTGGCCATGAAAAGTAATCTTTATACAGCCACTTCCTCCTAACGGGCAATCTGCCGTACTATCTTCCAGTAAGAGACAAGAATCATTTTCTACTATTTTCTGATTATCTTTATAATCCTTCCACCCGGTTACATTCGCCATACAAGAATTTCCATTTTTCTTTGAACAGCTCCCAAAGGTATTTTTTTCAAAGGTTTGTCCTAATTCTTTGGTTGTAGCAGCCAGTTTGTACAATCCTTCACCATCATTTAAATAGACAGAAGTTTGGGTTTTCACTAAAAGTTTATCAGGAGTACTTCCAAAATCACATTTACAAATAGCCCCCTGGCATACAAAATATTTCTGACTCATAGGTTTTTTATTAGATTTTTATCTCTTTTTTAGTTTTTTTAACGATCATGGCTACCTACAGGTATTTTTTTTTTCAATCAAACAACCGTCCCCAAAATCCTTTTTTCTTCCTTTGGTATTTCTGCCATTCAGCTTGTTCATCAAAATCTTTCTTTTTTGCGGGTATCGGCGTATTTTCTTTTTCTTTTTTATGGATTTCTATACATTGTATGTCTGCTCTAATGGAATATCCTTCTTTTTCAGTTATAACTGCTTCTATGTTTTTTATGAGCTTGGTTTTATTATCCAAAGTATAAATACTGGTAAAGGTATCCGGGGTATCTAAGTCTTGTACAAAAATCAAAATAGAGTTTTCTGAATCATTTAAATTTTCAGAAGACTTAATAACCGAGTATTCTTTTGCTGCCTCTCCTTTCAACAAGGAAGGAAATTTCCATTTTTCTTTTTCCGGAGGATTCGTATATTCAGTATACAGGGGTACACAGTATAAAGAGAGGAACCAATCGTTTTTTAGTTTTTTTAAAACCAGTTCCGGGGATTTCAACGTTTGATTGATGTTATTTATATAACTATCCAACGTTTGCCCGGCATAATTCATTTGTAGGTTTTCCTTTACCTCTTCCCATTTTTTCAGGATAGATTCATAGTTGGAAATATTCAAAATTTCTCCTTGGGGGCCCAATTCTATTTGTAACGGTTGGAAGATACTTCCTACCAGAGCAGATATTTTTTCTGTTATAAGGTCGGGTTCTATTCCATTAATAAGAACTTTGGTTAGCTTTTGTATGCTTAGTATCGGATTTTTTGAACTTGGCGATTTCCTTTCAAGCTTTACTCCTGCCCTATATTCTATTTTAGTCTTGGTATTTTCTTTTTCTATTTCTATGACGACTTCATACTTATGATACAAAGAAGAAAAATCGGCCTTAAATACAGGCTCTTTTAAATTATTGGAAGAAGGGGTAAAAAATAAAGGAATGTTGTCCATTGTACTATAAAATAAGCAAATATTTATCCTCCAAATATAATTATTTTCGCTTATTGTTAAATAAAATAAATTTTATTTTTATGAAATATCTGTATTTTATTCTTTTACAGAGATTTTTTGTTTCGGGAAAGTAACAGAATCCTACGTCAAGGCTATGTAATTCAATACACGAAAGCTCATCTAAATCGTTTTCAATTTTTTTTAAAATTATAATTCGTTTATTCTCCCATACGCAAAGCAGCTTTGCCAACCGATACTATCCCCATCCTGAAAACATGAAAAGAGTCTCATTTTATAAACCTCACAGTAAAGGCGATTAAAACAAGTAGCCTTAATAAATGGATTAACGGAATGTTCCGCGCTTTTTCTTTGAGTATGAAAAAGTAGAAGAAGTGGCTTCAAAGAAAAAAGAGAATCCAGTTTGTGAGAATCAAATCTTTGAAGTGCAATTTCTCCCCCCATAGGAAAACCCATAATCCCCATTTTCCTATTATCACAGCTTCTAAAGAAATTGTTGAGGTTCTAAAAAGAGAATGGCCCGAACCTTGGTTACATAAAGAGAAGATACCTTGTAAAATAGTCCTTTCTCGCAAGGTTCAATTCATACGGAAAGTGAAAAAATCTGGAAAGGGGTCTGATTGAGGGTATCAAGTACGGAAGTAAAATATTCAAAAAACCGGTCGTAAAGTAATAAATTCCAAAAAGAAAAAGCTCTCTTCCTCCTGTAATTTATACACAAGGTCCGGATAACATCTTTACAACTATAAAAAGAAAACGAATTTTTGAATATTTCGGGTTTAATCTTCCTAAAAAATTTAGCCAAAATCTAACTTAGTTTTTGATTTTGAAAACCGGGAATACGACCTGAAGGTAAACAACGGGGTAAATACCTCCACCACCGGGGAATGTCTTACCAAATATATATCCTCTTTTGATCTTTCTTACTTGTTGGGTAAATCTGTGAACAGAGAGTTGTCTTAACAAATACAAAAAACTTTAAAATAAAAAATACAGATTAATCCATCTCATACATACTTAAAAAACCAATATTATATCTTTAATAAAAATTAGCTGAATTTATTTTTCATATAAAAAATAATCAGTACTTTTACTTTATCTATTTAAATTATAGTATTACTAATATTAACCTTATATTCGCTCATACCTTATGAATTCATCTAATTCAGATAACTTTGGAAATCAGCCCTTTAAAGTATTATCACAACAGGAAATAGAAAAAATAAACAAAACCGGCACTTATGCACGGTACGGAGGTCTGAAAGACAACCTGTATGGGGACGGTTCTCTGGTTTCAATAGGCGTTCAAATTCAGGGAGTTGATTATTTCACTCAAACCAACCTTCGGCTGGAGCTCAAACAAAACTTTAACGGACATCATACCTTTGAACTTACTGCAGATCCAGATGAGTTTGGAGAAGGAAAAGCCTATCTGTTGGAGAATTCCCGTCAGCATCTGGGGAAAAGAATCACTTTCTTTTTCAAACAGTTTGGAAAAACAGCCTCCCAATTTATTGGGGTTATCACCCAAATCTCCACACAAATTAAAGACGGTTCCAAGCATATTATCCTCAGGGGAAAATCCCCTTCCATACTTATGGAAAACGGGCTTCACTGCCGTAGTTTTGAAGAACAAACCTTTGAACAAATCATTAAAGAAGTAAACAAGGGCTATCCCCAAGATTTAATCAGTTTTGACATAAATCCCAATTACAAGAATAAACTACCTTATACCGTTCAGATGAATGAAAGCGATTTCTCTTTTCTTCAGAGATTATCCCATCGTTACGGGGAAAATTTCCACTATACAGGCGACCGTTTCCGGTTTTCAGCCTGGGGAGCTAAAATAGTGGAACTGATGGAAGGGGAAGATGTATTTGATTATGAGCTTAAAATGGAAATTCAGCCCCAGGGCTTCAGCACTACCGTTTATGATCCTAAGCAAAGCGCAGATTATACTGTAGATTCTGCTTCCCAGCAAGTACAATCCTCAGAAAACCCTTTTCAGCAGTTTGCCATTAATGCTTCAGAAAAAGCCTACAATGTTTCCCCAACAAATCATTACCTACAGAACCCAAACAACCAAATAGATATTCAAAGGTCGGTGGAAAGGGAAAAAAGAAAAAGACAGAATCTGGTGTATATGGAAGCCACAAGCAATAATCCGGAACTACAAATAGGTACAGTGGTTAAAATGATGGCCTGGATGCCGGGACACAATACCTTTAAGTCTGGACGGGTCCCGGTGGAATCGTACAAAATTATTTCCATTTCGCATACTTTTGCAGATGGAGAAGGCTATACCAACAGCTTTGTGGGAATACCTAAGGACTTATCAGTACCCGCTGATTATAATGAAAACGATTACCCCAAAGCAGATATACAACATGCCACTGTAACGGACAACAAAGATCCGCTTAGGATGGGGAGAATCCGAGTACAGTTTGTATGGCAAAAGCCATACAATCAGCAAACTCCCTGGATACAGATAATTCAACCCCATGCAGGAGCAGATAAGGGAACTTATATCAACCCAGAGATAGGAGAAACCGTACTAGTGGCCTTTCAGGGAGGAAATGCGGAATATCCGGTAGTATTGGGAACAGCTTATAACGGAGGTGAGATAGCTGCCTATTACACCGAGGGAAATGATATTAAGGTGATACAAACAAGAAGCGGAACCAAAATTATCTTTAATGATGCGGAAGGGCAAGGTTCTATCCTGATTGAAGACCCCAGCGGTAACAAAATGTTTATGGACGGAGAAGGAAATATAAAGGTGAATGCGCCTAATAATTTTTCCGTTAAGGCAGGTAAAGACATCATTCTACAGGCCGGAGAAAACATGCATACTTTTGTAGGTTCTGATAAATCTACTACAATAGGCCAGATGAATTCACTTACTGTCGGAGCCAATTATACAGTGAATGTTACCGGAAAATATTCCGAATTTATTGATGGTGACTTTGTTTCCGAAGCCAAACAAACCCGTAACGAAGTAAGCATGAAAAACTTTGAGATCATCGGTAAAGAAAAAGTTTCCAAAAATGCTGAAATACGGGTTAATAATAACAGTGGAGAAAAATCCAATTTATTTTAGCCATGAGTAGAGACCGATATGTAAAAGGTAATATTACTAAAATTACCCACGGCAATCATAATATGTATTCCAAAGAGAATATAATCACTAGATCTATGGGAAGGATATTTGAAAATGGAAAACAAGAGGGAGTTGTACTGGGAGATCCTGAAGAATATATAAGAGAAGGAGAAAGAGTTATCAACATCAAATCAGACTTATATATACGGAATTCTCAGGAATTACAAACACCTTACCTAGATATATCCAAAATTCTCAATTATGAAAGCTCAAAACCTTTTATTGCCGGCATCAGGGCTATCTTCGGAGATGATATAAAACATACAGCTGCCAAAAAATTTATGTTGGATTTATTGGCAAATAATGTTCCCTTACCAAAGTGGAAGGCAATACCTCTATCAAATTATCAGGGCGGGTTTTATAATGAAAAGAATAAAACCATTTATATTAATGAAAAAATAATTCTGGAAGCCGAAAATGATCCGGAAAAAAGCTGGTTATTGTTTCAGATAATGATTGAAGAAATCGGACATTATATAGATGACTTACTCAGAAATAAGTATGATGATATTGGAGGAGATGCACCCGGAGATGAAGGAACAAGGTTTGCCATAGATTTTATTCATTATAATAGATTATTGTTTAAAGAATTTACATTTGCTGAATTTGAGATAGAAGATAAAATTAAACAGACCAGAACCTTTACCGCAAAAGTGTTAAAAAATATTCCGAATATTGAAATTAAATCAAAAGACTTATTTTATGCAGAAAAGAAAGAAGACGATCATGGAATTGTAATTTTAGATAATGGGGAAGAAGTACAAGTAGAATTCTTTAAAATCCGGGGAGGAGGTGCCATCCATGAAAATATTACCAAACAGGCAGCAAAAGCAGCCGGGGTAATTTATGACTATCGGCTAGATGAAGGAAGTGCCTGGCCGGATGTACCTTGTGAAAATCAATCTTCCATTGAAACCTGCTATTTAAAAACATGGATAAATCTAAATAAAGAAGGAACTCTTGCCTATGAAAGTCATAATGGTGCCAAGCAATACTGGCACTCTATGGCCCCTTCAGGAAATTACACCAACCAACAGGTAAAAGAATTAATTCTTAACCAGGCAGAAGAATGGTTTAAACAAGGAATTAACCCTGAAAATAATAAAAAGCTGTCATGGTTTCACAGCCCTATCGGAAATTCCTATAGCGGGAAGAAAGATGGAAATGATGGTTTATTCTTCATAGGAAAAATACTTCATATGGTTCAGGATTCCTATTCACTTTCTCACGTTCAAAGAGACGCTAATAATCAAATTGTACAATTTCAGGGGTATGATGCACAAGATCCTGATAAACATGCTCATCCGGACAAAGATGGGCATTCCAAAGGAGCTCAGAATGCTTTAACTGCCTCCACACAGATTTTAAATTTTTATAAAGAATACAGAGAAGGTAAATTTACTTCAGAAGCAGGCGTATTACGGGCGTTAAGATATTATCTGAGCAATACCGTTTATCCCATAGTTCCTAACAGAGAAAATGTTAATGCCGGAGGTTCATTACCTGCATATCAAAAATAACGTAACAGATTATGAGTAAATTAATTATTATCCCTATTATTATTCTGCTTCTCCAAATTGCAGGCTATATGTTTCTGTTTTATGGAAACAAACATGGACATGCCGATGTTCCTATTGCATGGATCATATTTAACATTTTGGGAATTTTTAACCTGATTGTACTGGTACTCTCTTATTTTCTTTTTTTTAACTCTGAAAATAAAATTTCTTTTTGGTGGATTCCTGTAACCATAGCTGTAATTACTATTATCATACTGATTATTCAGTATATAAGAATGGCTATGGGTAAATTTTAATACATTAGCACAAAACGGCACAGAGAAAAAGGAAAAAATTTATCTTTTGCAATAATGGAAAGAAAAAAAGTATAATAATTTAAAAGTTAATATAAATATAATTAACTACATACAATTTAATTAAAAGTTTACCGGGTGAATAGATATATGGTAGTAAATACAAAACTTATTATCTTAAGTTAATTTTGAAAATAAGGAGTTATACAATCCACAGTAATTAGTAATAAAAAATTATATTTTAAAGATTGATTTTAAAATTACACCCCATAAAAATTCTTAAACTAAATTCGTTGTCTAAAGGACGAAATAAAAAATCGCAATCAGTTAAAAATTAACTACTTGCGATTTAATACAGTGATCGCGAAAGGATAGAAACCCAATCTTGTAACATACTTAATTTCCAACATATAACAAATTTTAAAATTGTAAAGGGTACGTATAGGGGGAATTATTTCAATTTATCATATTAGTTATTATTTTAAAATAATAATTACATTTTAGATAAAATAATTTAATTGTTTTTAATTATTTTCATTTAGTGTTTTTTAAGCCCTTATTTTTAATATCAGACAAAATAGATAAAGACCAAGTGGTGGCAAATGTTAGTTTACTCTAATTCTACTGTTTTCACAGATTTTACTTTTGTACTTCCTTCATATAATTCTATTTTATATAAAAGATATTTTGGTTTATCTATAAAAGATTCATAAATAACAGGGATTACTACGCTAGCTTTTCCTTTGAATATATTTTGTTGGTAGATATCCATCCAATTATCCAAAGGCTCTTGTATTTTTATAACATCAAAACTATCTTCACATATATCTTCCTGTAAATATCTCGGAGTATATAAACTATCTATTTTTAGTAATTTAGAAATAAGCTCATATTTTTGAATTGTATTAGATAATTTATACTCAATAGAATAAATCCAATAGGACTTAGGTAATGAGCTTCTTAAATTAATTACAGATACACTATCTTTTTCATCTTTTATATTAAAAAAACCTATCTGGCTAGCAAAATTCATACTCAAAGAAACAGGCTGAATAATAACTATATGACATTTTTCATCACCTTTTATTTCTTTTGAAAGAAGAATAGATTTATATACATTCAACTTAACTGTATCTATCTCTGCCTGACATAAATTTCCATAATAAGAGCAATTGTTTTGTCCATTACCCCTTATTATACATAAAAATAATAAACTAAGAAAAAGTAAAACCTTTTTGCTGTACATCGTATTTTATTTTAATTATACTTTTGACCAGAAATAATTTAGTAACATTTTGAGAACTAATAAAATGTTAGTTTACTCTAATTCTACTGTTTTCACAGATTTTACTTTTGTACTTCCTTCATATAATTCTATTTTATATAAAAGATATTTTGGTTTATCTATAAAAGATTCATAAATAACAGGGATTACTACATTTGCTTTATTTAATAAGATGTTCGCTTCATAAATCCTAATCCAATTGTCTAAAGGTTCTTGTATTTTTATTATATCAAAATTATTATCACATATTTCATCATAAAAATAATATAAAGAATAAACATCATCATTTTTTGTTGATCTTTCTAAATAATATATATATTCTTTATTTTGCAAAGAATTAGATAATTTATCATTAATTGAATAAAATCTATAAGATTTAGGGAAAGATTTTTTCAAATTATTAATAGATGTAGAATCCTCAATTTCTTTTATATCATAAAACATTGCTCCATAGCCCGGCGAATATTTCATATCTAAAGAAATAGGATTAACCCCCACTATATGACATTTTTTATTATTTTGCAGTTCTTTAGAAAGGAGAATTGATTTATAAATATTCAATTTAACTGTATCTATTCTAGAATTACAAATACTATACATAGAACAACTATCCTTAATTTGCCCACTAAGTAATGCTATTTCAAAAAAGAATAAACTAAGAAAAAGTAAAACCTTCTTGTTGTACATCATATTTAATTTTAATTATATTTTTTATTATAACTAATTTTTTAACATCTTGTGCATCAATTATTGCTGTCCCATGACGTTCAGGATATTTTCTAGGTGGACTAGGATAATTAGTATCTCGACTATCAACACTGGAACTATAACGCTCATTATCCCCATTAAGATACCCAAATTCTATTTCACTTCGTCCAGCTCTTGATGAATTCGTAGCCATTCCTCCGTAAGAAATCCGTTCTGGTATTCCAATTTCTCTTCTTATTACATTACATAATTTAGCCTCCACTTGTGTTGGCCCTTCTGTCTTATATTCATTAGATAATAGTTCATATCTATCATCTGTCAACTTCAATAAAACATGTCCTATAAACTCATGTTCTAATATTCTAGTTAAACCACTATATCTAGGAGTTAATTCTGGTAATGGTATATTAAATTCTTTAAAATGAAGCTCTCTAGAACTAGGTAATTCATAATATGTAAACTTAACCATTAAATCATCTTCAAAATCCCCTAAATCAATACAGGCTATATTACCAATAAATGTATCTTTTACATATCCTTTACTTCCATCCTCATATTTTTTATAAACTTCTTTCCTATATCCCGGGACTATTCCTCTATTTACAGGTTGTTTTGCATATATATCCTCAATCAAAACACCATCTCTATCATAAGTATTCCCATTCTTATCTTTACTGGCAGAATAAGCTTCATAACCAAAGCTATACCCAAAAAGTAACTTTCCTTTCGAGATTTCTTCCCGGTTCAATTCCTTTTTCCAGTGGTTTATTGCAGTAGGAGATGTCTTTTCATAAGCCGGAGTACATTCCCCTTCATAATACAGCATTTCATTTTCCTTGTCATAGGCAATCTTTATACCGTATTCTTCATTAAAAGCCTTGTGGAGTTTTTCGGGAATTTCATATACCTGTTGTCCTTGTTCATCATAAAACCTTGTATGAATTCCGCCTTCCCCTAAGCTAGATTCAGCAACTCCTTCTTCCTCTGGATTTTCAAAATAAGCATAAATAGTAATTTTCTTTGAGGATTCAGTCTCTGAAACACTAAGAGTAACCTCCTTTTTTCCCATTACTTGAGATATAGATATAAGATTTTCACCATTATTCTGTAAAGACCATTTTATTCTTTTTAATTCTATCTCATTACGCAACTCCCTATTAAATTCAGTAACTTTGTATTTATAGGACTTTCCTTTCTTCAATACTGTAACCTTTTCTCCTTCTTCATTAAATGGACCTTCCAACTTAATTACCCGTAGGGATTCTGGTGGTTTATAATTATTTAGGTATTTTACTCCTCCATCCTTACCTACCATAGTAACCTTTTTTGCATTAAAAGTAAGATCTCCTCCATTGGCTGTAAGGGTTATAG
>NZ_JAMBJZ010000049.1:0-722 GCF_025291155.1 Apibacter sp. | reverse complement strand
TCCTCCATCCTTACCTACCATAGTAACCTTTTTTGCATTAAAAGTAAGATCTCCTCCATTGGCTGTAAGGGTTATAGGCCTTTTGCCCTTTTTATACTTTCTCCCCCTATGGTGCGAACTATTTTCCCTCCTTTCATATTATTTGAGCTTTTATCTCTCAAATGTACTATTTTTTGCATATTATTGGATAAAATGTTTTGTCTTCTTTTTTTAGAGGAATTTTTTGTCATGGGAAGGTAACAGAATACGACGTCTGGATTGATTTTCCTTTAATAAATCAAGCCCTTTTAAGCCAGTTCCAATCTTTTAAACTATAATTCCACCCTAAAAAGAATAAAAACCAAGAAATGAGAAATTAAAGGGCTTAATTTTATTTTTTTATCACATACTTATTCCATTTTTCTACCTAAAACTAAAACCTCATGTATCTTAATTCTCCAATAATCTTTAGCAGCAACATCTTCCAAATCTATCAAAAGTTCCACTCTTCTCATAACATCCAGTAAATCCATTAAAGTATTAGCTCTTGATGTTAATATTTTTAAAGCATCAAATCTATACTTTTCACTAAAATCAGAATTTTTTGAAGCATTGACTTTTTGATATAAGTATTCCCTAAACTGATCTGGATTTTTTATTGTTTTAATTTTTTCAGCATCCAGATATAATTCCTCTTCAAAAAAAGTTATTCTTTCCTCTAAACTTATAAGACTATCCTTTAA
>NZ_JAMBJZ010000048.1:0-15942 GCF_025291155.1 Apibacter sp. | reverse complement strand
TGCTCCTCTTGCTCATAGAATGGGGTTATATACTATTAAGTCGGAACTTGAAGATTTAAGCTTAAAATATACTGATCCAGATTCTTATTTACTAATTGTTAAAAAATTAGAAGAAACAGAAAAAGATCGACAAAGATATATTGAAGAGTTTTCAAGAATTATGGAAGATAGCCTAAAAGCGGAAGGTTTAAACTTTTCGATTAAAGGAAGACATAAGTCAGTTTTTTCAATTTATAAAAAAATGAAAAAACAAGATGTATCCTTTGAGGAAGTATTCGACTTATTTGCTATAAGGATCATATATAGATCTGATTACAAAAATGAAAAATTTTTAGCTTGGAAGATTTATTCAATCGTTACAGATAAATTTATGCCCAACCCAAGTAGAATGCGTGATTGGATTACTACACCTAGATCAACAGGGTATGAAAGTTTACATGTAACAGTTATTGGTCCGGAGTCTAAATGGGTAGAAGTCCAAATACGTTCCGAGAGAATGGACGAACTGGCTGAAAAAGGAATTGCTGCTCATTATAAATACAAAGAAGGTTATAAAGGTAGAGAAGATAATCAGATCGAAAATTGGATTTCTCAAGTAAGAGAGATGTTGGAAAGTTTAGGAACAGCTTCTACCAAAGAGTTGCTGGATGATTTTAAATTAAATTTATATACTAAAGATATTTTTGTATTTACGCCAAAAGGGGATTTAAAAGTTTTATCAGTCGGTGCCACTGCCTTAGATTTTGCCTATTCTGTTCACTCTGGAATAGGTGATCATTGTTTAGGGGCTAAAGTAAATAATAAGTTGGTTCCTCTAAGCTATAAGCTATCAAATGGAGACCAAGTAGAAATAATAACATCAAATGTTCAGAAACCTAAAGCCGATTGGCTGGATTTTGTAGCTACCTCAAAAGCGAAAGCCAGAATTAAAGCAGCTTTAAATTCAGAGAAAAGAAAATATACTGATGAAGGAAAGGAGTTATTAATCCGTAAGTTGAGACATCTTAAAATTAATTTTTCTGAATCGGAGCTTAATTCAATTCAAAAGTTTTTTGGAGCTAAGACAAGTCATGATGTATTTTATCAGGTAGCAACTGGAGAAATTGATAGTAAAGCCCTAAAAAAATATAGAGACAGTAAAGGGGTTTTGAATAATTTATTATCCAAATTGAGAAAAAAGACTTCTTTAATAGCCGAAAAAAACTTTTTGGAATCCGATGAAGAAGAAAATTATGATATGATTGTTTTTGGGGATGATGAAAAAAAGCTAGATTACCAATTAGCCCCCTGTTGTAATCCTATTCCGGGGGATAATATTTTTGGTTTTGTAACTATTAATAGTGGAATCAAGGTTCATAAAGAAGATTGTCCTAATGCAATTGATATGAGAGCTAATTATGATTATAGAGTAATTCCTGCAAAATGGGTGAATAGCGCAAGTAGAGATTTTCTTATTGAAGTTGCTTTGCAAGGAATAGATAGAACAGGTATTTTTAATAATATTACCACTTTGATATCTAATAAATTTAAAGTTGACATAAAAAATATAAATATTAATTCAGAAGATGGAATATTCTATGGGAATTTAATTTTGTTTGTGAAAAATACAACACAATTAGAGCAAATAATTCATGAATTACATAATATTGAGGGAATCACAAATGTGAAAAGAGCTGAGAAAAAAAAATAATTGTCAATATTCTTTTAAGCAATTACTTTTTTTGAGAATTGTAAATCATTCAATTTAATCATATTTCTGAGTATATGTTATATCTTTATTTATATAAATTTTAAGAATATATTTAATACCCTTATAAACTCTTTAATTAAGAAAAAACAAAATTGTTTCTACTTAAGCTTATCAAATTAAAATTTGATAAGCTAAAAATCCATATATAAGATTATAATTTAATGAATTTAATCTTTTTCATTCAATAAGTCTTTGTAGGCACTATTTAAAGCATGTTTTTCTTGCTTATTAACATCTGGAAATTTAGGATTCATATTTTTCAAGGTTTCATTGATAATATGAGCCATAACTAATTGTCCATATGATTTATAATCAAAGGGGATAATAAACCAAGGACACTCTTTGGTTGAAGTTTTCTCAAAAGCTAGAGCAAAGGCTTTCTGATAATCATCCCAAAATTTACGTTCTTTTAGATCTGAAGAAGAAAATTTCCAATTTTTTTCTTTATTCTCAATTCTTTTAATAAATCTTTTCTTCTGCTCTTCTTTGCTTATATTAAGGAAAAATTTAATGATACGAGTTCCATTATTATACATACGTTTTTCAAAATTTTTAATCTCTTCATATCTTCTTTCGAAAAATTCATCATTTATATCCTTAATACTTTTTATATATGGTAATTTTTCATTTAAGATAAATTCGGGATGTACTTTGCAAACTAAAACGTTTTCATAGTGAGAACGGTTAAAAATAACGATTTGTCCTCTTTCAGGCATTTTAAGTGCGTGCCTCCACAAATAATCATGTTCATATTCTATGGAAGAAGGTGTTTTAAATGAAAACACATTTACTCCTTGTGGATTTACTCCTGTCATAATAGCTCTTATGGAACTATCTTTTCCTGCTGCATCAATTCCTTGTAAAATAATTAATAAAGATTGCTTATTCTCAGCATTTAAAATATTTTGATAATTGTCTATTTGTTTAACAATATTACTCACCTTCTTTTTATTTTCTTTATTTTTTTGAAAATTTTTAGGGGCTATAGTGGTATAATTTTTTAGATTAATAGTATCTCCTTCTTTTACTTGAAATTCATCGATTGTAATTTCCATAATATTTTTAATTTTAATTAAATTTTTATAAGTTTATTCGGCTTTAAAATAAAGAACTATATCATAATAAATTTTAAAGTTTATATTCTATTGTCTGGATGAGAAAATATTATACCAAAGTATATTCTAATTATATTTTTTTATTATGTTGGAATTATATTTCTAAAGAAAGTTTGTTAATAAGAAACAACAAATATTTAAGTTTCCAGCTAATATGATTATAAAAGAATGGATTTAATTATAAGTAAATCTTAGAAGTGAGGCGTTAAAATCAGTCAAAAACTACACGTATATTAGTTCCTATATAAAGTCCCATTAGAGAACTGGCTCCTCCTACCGTTCTTAAATTACTTTTATACATTGAAATTTGCAAATATCCGGATGAATTAAATATAGCAAAGGCTTTTCCGTGAAATTTATTTTCGTCCGGATCATTACCTAATATATCCGTATATTTAGATTTAATTTCTGTGAATTGCACATTTCTTGCAAAAATGATGAAATTCTTTTTTTTACCAAATTGGTGAAATTTTTCTTTGGAAATGTTTGTAATGGCATTTCCGAAGTTATCGACATGAATAACCATTCCCGTAATTGAATTATCTTCACTCTTTTCAACCGGTTTTGGTTGGGTTAGTTCTTTATAAGTATTGATTTTTCTTCCAATCAATTCTATTTTGCCTCCTCTGGCAAGATGACAAGCCACCGGTATAAAAAGATCTTTAGTTAAAAAATGAAAATCGTCATACTTATTAATGGTTATTTCATATACTTGGTCGGGGATGTATTCTTCAGCAATAAGAGAAAGAATCCCATTATCATTACATATAAAAAAATGTCCGTTTATTTCTGCGGCTAACGATTTTACAAAAGGTGAAGGTAAAGCATCAACACCTATTACATGAATGGTACCTTTAGGGAAATTTTTGTATGAATTTTGTATAATATAGGCCGTTTGAATGAGGTCAAAAGGCATAATCTGATGAGAAATATCAACAATAATGACGTCCGATATTTGGCTGTATATCGAGCCTTTAAGAGCTGCTACATGGTAGTCATCTAAACCAAAATCGGTAGTAAGTGTTATTATTCCCATTTTTTATTAAACTACACAAAGTTATTGCTTATTTTTGTTATGTAAAATTAAAAAATATCTTAAAATTTGAATCAAATACGAATTACCTTAGATGGTGTAGATTTAAAAATATTCTATGGTGAATATAATCAAAACTTTAATTTATTAATCAATCATTTTCCGAAATTAAAAATTATTGGGAGGGATAGAGTTTTAACGGTATCTGGCAATGATGACGATTTAAACTTGTTTAATCATAAGATTCGAGAAATTGTGGAATATATAAACAGGTATAATAAATTAAATGATATAGCTATAGAAGGAATTCTTAGGAATAGTGAAAATAATAAAGAAATACATATTCAATCCGATGATGTTATAGTTCATGGAATAGGAGGGAAGTTAATAAGGGCAAAAACGGAAAACCTCAAAAAATTGGTAAAATCCGTAGAAAGCAATGATATGGTTTTCGCGATTGGACCGGCGGGTACAGGGAAAACTTATACGAGTGTAGCATTGGCTGTAAAAGCATTGAAAGATAAACAAGTAAAAAGAATTGTTCTGACTCGACCTGCAGTTGAAGCGGGTGAAAGTTTAGGCTTTTTACCTGGAGATCTAAAAGATAAATTAGATCCTTATCTTCAACCTTTATATGATGCTCTAAGAGATATGATCAGCCATGAAAAGTTAGCTTCTTATATAGAAAAAGGTGTTGTTCAAATTGCTCCTTTGGCTTTTATGAGAGGACGTACATTGGATGAAGCATTTGTTATTTTAGATGAAGCACAAAATACAACACATTTACAAATGAAAATGTTTCTAACACGTATGGGAGCTAATGCTAAATTTATAATTACAGGTGATCCTGGGCAAATAGATTTGCCAAAACATCAGAAATCCGGATTAAAAGAGGCAGTTCATATTTTGAAAAAGGTAAAGGGGATAGGATTTATACAATTAACTGAAATAGATGTTGTAAGACATAAGCTTGTGAGAAAGATTTTAGAAGCTTATCATGAACAAGAATAAATTTTAATTGATCAATTTTAATAACTAGCCTAATTTCATGGCTAAAGGGAATTTAGTATTTTTTATATTTTAATATGTAAAATTATAAAAATAGTAGAAGGAATTAAAAGTTTATTATTACTAAATAAATAGCTAAGTAATAAACTAACTAACCTATGTGCATTATATGCGCATTAATAAATATGTAATCCAGTATTATTAAAAATTATAAATATTGTTAAGATAAAGGTTATAAACCTAATTTTTCTTTGACAATAGTTTGTATCTTAGTATAGGTTTCTTCTTTATTCATATTTGTATTGTCAATAAGAATAGCATCCGGAGCTTGAATAAGTGGAGATACTGATCTATTTTTATCGATATTATCTCTTTGTATCAGATTTTCTTGTACTTCTTGTAATGAAATGTTTTTGTTTAGTTTTTTAAAGTCAATGAACCTGCGTTTAGCTCTTTCTTCTACACTGGCAGTAATAAAGAATTTTAAATCAGCATTTGGAAATACGACAGTGCCAATATCTCTTCCATCCATTACGATACCCCCATTTTTTCCTATATTTCTTTGTTGTTTTACTAAATATTTTCTTACTTCAGGAATTTTAGCTACCAAAGAAACTTGTTCAGATATATCAAAATCACGAATTCTACTTTCTACATTTTTGCCGTTAAGATAAATATCATTACTATTAGTTTCAGTATTTTGTTTAAAATCAATATGTATATCAGATAAATGAGAGACTAAATCTACACTATCAATAATATTATTTTCACAAAAATTTTCTATGCCATATAATGTTGTAGCTCTATACATAGCACCTGTATCAATATGAATCCATCCAAATTCTTTAGCAAGCATTTTTGCGTAGGAACTTTTTCCCGTAGAGGAATAGCCGTCAATAGCTATTATCGGATGTAAATTTTTGTTTTTCATGTTATTACCAGTCATATCGAGGGGCAAACAAATTATCCAGATCAATACGTAATCCAAAGGTATTAGTATTTCCGGCAGCATTATATCGCCCCCAAGCATAATCAAAGCGAAAATATGAAATTTTCACTCCAAAACCAAGGGTTAATCCTGCAAAGGATCTTTGATCTTCAATTGATAACTCATTACCTCTTTTAAAATTATATCCGACGCGAACGTTAAATCCTGATTCTGGAAAAAATTCTGCTCCCATTGATACATGATCAATGACTTTCCTTGCTTCGCTAATTTTTTTACCGCTCTTATTAGTTGGGGAAGAAATATCAAATTTTTGGAGATCGTGCAATGTAAGAGTAAATTCAACAGGTAATTTTTCAAATCTTTGAGAAAAACCTAAATTTGCTTGTATTGGTAATTTTTCTCTTTTGTCATTATAATACGTTAATTGCCCTCCAAAATTTCTTACCACTGCGGAAATGGTTGTGTAATAATCAATATCATGAAAAACAATTCCTAGGTCAGCTAAAATAGCGGATGAGGTGTAACTTTCAATTTTGCTGGTAACATAAGATAGGTTTCCGCCTACGGTAAAAAAATCGCATATTTCGTATCCATAGCCCAAAGTTACAGCAGCATCTTTTGCAGTAAATTTACCGGTAACGGTTCCAACTTCATCGGCGGCTTTAAAATCGCCATAGTCCACATACCTTCCATGTAAGGAAAAATAATGATTACTTTCTTTAGGGTTGTATACATAGGATATAGCTCCTAATTTAACGTCTGCAAGGTAGGAGGAATAGTTAATTCCTGCTTGATTATGCATTTTTTTATTCATCATAGCAGGATTAAACATTGCCATATTCGGATCATTATCCCAAGACGAATTGGCATTACCACCTAAAGCCGATTGACGAGCGGATACAGTCATATTCATAAAAGTATATATTTCTTGACCTGTTTGAGAATAGGCAATCGTATATAAACTAATGAATATAATTAGTATTAATTTATGCATTAGATATCTTATAGAAATATTACAAAAAAGTATATTTGATTACTGGTTGTAAGTATAAACTGTAATTTTTCTAATTTATTGTAAAAATTTATTAATATCCTAAAAGATCTAATATCTGCTTATAATTTTGTTCCTCTCGAAATACTTCGTATGTAAAATCTCCGTCTTTATTTTTATTAATTAAAATGTGTTTGGGCTGAGGAACCAGACAATGGTGCACGCCACCGAATCCACTTATTGCCTCCTGATAGGCACCAGTATTGAAAAAACCGATATATAATGGCTTTTCTTCACTATAAATGGGAAGATAAATAGCATTTACGTGTTGTTCAGAATTATAGTAATCATCGCTGTCACAGGTTAATCCTCCTAAAAAAACGCGCTCGTAGGAATCATCCCAACGATTGATAGGCAACATAGTAAAACGACGAGATATAGCCCATGAATCAGGTAGAGTAGTCATAAATGAGCTATCTATCATATTCCATTTTTCACGATCGTTTTGTCTTTTTTGACTTAAAATTTTATAAACAATACCACCGCTTTCTCCAACTGTAAAAGATCCGAACTCGGTATATAAAGTCGGTTCTTCAACTCCTTCCTCTTCGCAGAATTTCTTTATCTGATAAGTGATTTCATTTACCATATAATAATAGTCATAATCAAAATTTAATGAATTTTTTATAGGAAATCCTCCTCCGATATTTAAAGAATCTACTTCTGGAGCAATTTTTTTCAATCGAGCATATACTCGTAAACATTTATATAGCTCATTCCAATAATAAGAAGTATCTTTTATCCCTGTATTAATGAAAAAATGCAACATTTTTAATCTTGCAAAAGGATGGTTCTGAATTTTTTGAGCATAAAAGGGTACGATATCTTTATATCCTATACCTAATCGAGAAGTATAAAATTCAAATTTAGGTTCTTCTTCTGAAGCGATACGGATTCCGATATTGAAATTTGTATCAATACTATCGGAAAGTCGATCAATTTCTCTAAAGTTATCTAAAACAGGTAAAATATTGGAGAAACCACCGTTAATCATTTCAGAAATTATTTTTAAATATTCATCGGTTTTAAATCCATTACAAACTACCTCGATACTTTTATCAACAACCCCTTTATCGTAAAGCCTACGGATGATTTCCATGTCATTTGAAAAAGAGGTCTCCAAACTTATTTTGTTTTTTAAAGCTTCTTGTACCACGAATGAAAAATGACTTGACTTAGTGCAATAACAGTATCGGTATTCATTATTGTAATTGTTCTCTTTGAAAGCCTTTTTGAACCATCTTTTCGTTTGTTGAATATTTTGGGATATTTTTGGTAGATAATTAAATTTAAAAGGCGTTCCAAATTTTTCAATTACTTCCATTAAAGGAATGTCATGAAATAATAAATTTCCGTTGTCAACCTTAAATTCGGGCTGAGGAAAGTCAAATGTTTGTTGAATTAAATCGTGATATTTTATTTTCATTTTAAATATTGGAAAAAAATAAGTGTACAAATATCATTAATTTTAATAGTTAATAAATGTTTTTTTATAAAAAATTAATAATTTTTCCCTAAAAATTTTAGATTTAAAAAAAAATTAACAATTCTACAAAATTATTTATAAAAAAATTAATAATTAATGTATGTATTTAAGTCATCTATAAAAGACTGGAAACAAGTTCTTCATGTAACGTTCCTTCACATATTTGTCTTACTTCTCCTGTCATTCTTATATCCCAAGTATCGTTGATTTCAATTTTAAGTTCTCCACCTGGCATTTTTACTGTTACTTTGTTATTTATTAATTCTTTTTTACGTAAAACGCTAGCTACCGCACAAGAAGAACTTCCTGATGCTAATGTAAATCCTGCTCCTCTTTCCCAAATTAATATTTGAATTTCATCTCGACTTATAATTTTTGCAAACTGTACGTTGATTCGATTAGGAAATTTAGAATAATTTTCAATTTTAGGACCGTATTTCTTTATTTCTCTAACGTCTAACTCGTCTTTTATAATTACACAATGCGGATTTCCAACAGATACACAATTGATTACAAATTTTTTATCATCAATAAGAATAATTTCATCTTGTACTTCTTCACTATTAAATGAAGTAGGAATTTGTTTGGATGAAAAAATAGCTTTTCCCATGTCAACAGTTATTAATGAAGCCCTATCATGTATGGTTTCTTGTATATTTGCACGTACTTTTCCTCCTTTGGTTTCTACTGTAAATTCTTTGTGTGGTATAATTTTATAATCGTATATATATTTACAGAAAATTCTAAGGCCGTTTCCGCTTTTTTCTGCTTCTGAGCCATCCGGATTGAAGATTTTCAAACCGATATCCGCACTATCGGAATTTGTTTTAATCAATATTCCATCGGAACCGATTCCAAAGTTTACATTACAAATTTTCTGAATGGCTTTTTGGGTTAATGGAAAAGTTATATTTTTTTCATCAATTATTATATATTCATTTCCTAAGCCTTGAGATTTTATAAAAAAATTTTTCTCCATATCAACGGATTTTTAATTAGTAAAGGATAGTATAATTCAGTATAAATATAAAATTAATTTCAATGTATAAATGAATTTTTTAATCAGTAACATCTAACATTTTTATTTAATATAATATGAGATAAAATATTAAACAGAGTTGTTAATTTTTTATAAGTATATATATTACTGCTATTGTATAATAAAATAATTTTATTCGACCTATATTTAATAATTATAATTTTTTGAAAGTGTAATATTTATGGTTATGACTGTTTGATCCATTGAAATATCTCTTTAAAAGTTACTTTTTTTCCAAACATTAAAATGCCGATTCTATATATTTTACTTGCTATGTAAACCATAATAAAGACGGAACCGATCATAATGGTTATTGAAAGTATAAGTTGCCAACTGGGTATTCCATAGAAAGACCTGGTAACCATTGCCATTGGAGAAGTAAAAGGAATCATGCTTAACCAAAATGCTACGGGGCCTTCGGGATTATTTATAATACTTATACAACCATAAGCACCTAATAGTAATGGTACAACAATAATGGGGGTAAACTGTTGTGTTTCTGTATCATTGTCTACAGCAGAACCAATTGCAGCAAAAAAGGAGCTGTAAAATAAATAACCAGCAAAAAAGAAAAATAAGAAAATAAAAATTATTAAGGGATAATTTAGGCCTAATAATGCATTTATAGTATCACTAATTTGAATCTGAGTTTTTTGGTTGATAAGGTTTTGAAAATCGTATTGCTTGTAAGATAGAGTTAAGTGGTTTCCAAATATTATTTTACCTAAAACTAATAACATCATTGTCATGGCAATCCATATACAAAATTGGGTGAGCGCTACTAGCGTAGTTCCTAGGATTTTTCCCATCATTAATTCAAAAGGTTTAACCGATGAAATGATAATTTCTACCACTCGATTGTTTTTTTCTTCCATAATACTCCTCATGACACGAGTTCCGTAAATAATGAAAAACATAAGGTTTACATACATTAATGAAAGTGATAAGATTTCTTTGATAAAATTGTCATTGTCTGATTTTCCCTCTTTAAGATTCGTAATTTGTAAAGTTATCTTGGAATTTATTTTGTCAATATCCGATTGCTTTACTCCCAAAAAGTGTCTTCTTTTTTCTTCGATTTTCTTGTTGATTTTCTGTTCAATAGAATTAAGATGATTTTTAGTTAAGTTTTTATTTGTGTATAGTTGAATTTGATTTTGTAAATTATTAAAAAGTGAATCAGTGGTATTAGGTATATATAATAGGGCATCTAAAGATTTGCTTTCGGCTAAGGTATCCTTTAAAGCCCGTAATTCGTTTTCCGTATAAAAATTATAAATATTTTTATTATTACTTTGAAATTCAGGATAAAATTTATTAGTTGAATCAACTATGGCTATATGAGATTCGTTTTCATTTATTCTTAACATATAGGCGATAGTTATTCCGGCAAGAATTATTAAAATGGGAGCGAAAAAAGTTATCAGAATAAAGGATTTTTTTCTTGCTTGAGTTAGAAATTCTCTTCTCATTACCAGAAAAATATTTCTCATAGTTTATTTGAATTTACAGCATTAATAAAAACTTGATTCATACTAGGGATTTCCTCATAGAAAGATATTATAGTACCTTTTGTAGAAAGTTCCGTAATTAGTGATTTTTGATTTTCCTGATCTGATATTGTAATTGAAAACGAATATTCATTATCATTTTGGATTACTTTATCAATCTGTTTCAATTGTATTAATTGATTAATATCAGTAATGGATATATCTGTAATCGTAATTTTATATTTTCCTTCTTTAAATTTATGTCTGATTTCCTTAACCGATCCATCTAAAATTTTTTTAGAATTATTGATAAGGGCAACGTAATCGCATAATTCTTCAACTGTTTCCATTCGATGAGATGAGAATAAAATTGTAGTACCTTTTTCTTTTAGTTCTAAAATTTCATCTCTAATAAGATTTGCATTTACCGGATCAAACCCGCTGAAAGGTTCATCAAAAATTAATAAGTCAGGATTATGTAAAACCGTGACAACAAATTGAATTTTTTGTGCCATTCCTTTAGAAAGCTCGCTGAGTTTTTTATTCCACCATTTTTCAATTTTAAGTTTATCAAACCAATACTCCAATCGTGATTTTGCTTCCGCTTTACTCATTCCTTTAAGCTGAGCAAGATAGATTGCCTGCTCACCAATTTGCATATTTTTATAGAGACCTCGTTCTTCCGGCATATATCCGATGTGTGAAATATGTTTGGCCTGTAAAGGTTCTCCATTAAAAAAGATTTTACCGCTGTCGGGTTTGGTGATTTGATTAATTATTCTTATAAAAGTAGTTTTTCCGGCGCCGTTGGGCCCTAAAATTCCATAAATACATCCTCTAGGAATTTTAATGTTGAAATTATCTAAAGCAATTTTATCTTCATAGGTGCGAGTAACATTTTCTGCAACAATAAAATAATCCATTACTAATTTGTATTATTTATTCAATCATGATTAGCAAATGTACTATTTTTAGTACTATTTTTAAGGAAATTTATTACCTCCAAAACTTTTATATTTGTTCTTTAATAAAAAGCTTGCTGTATCATACTCATCCGTAGTTAATTTTTGTTTTGCTTTTATGAAGAAATTGTTGGTATATATACTTTTTTTTATTCAAGTTTTCATGTTTTCTCAGAACTCTAAAGTGAAATATTATCTACCGGGCGTTCCAAATTCTCGCGTTTATAAAATATTGGAAAAAGTTAGAGAGAAAGAAAAAGTTAATCACCCCAATGTTTTAAATTCATATAGTTATTATTTATATACTAAATTTTATATTGATGATTATAACGTGATGAATAGATTAAAGACGACCGATTCTTTGAAAATTTCCGAATTTGGAAAAAAAGAACTTATTTTATTAGGCGAAAGGGTTGTAAAATGTAGCTATGATAGAAGATTGGGACAAAAAAAAGAAATCATGGCCGATCAGGTATCAGGTTTAAAAAAACCTTTATATGAATTATTTGAAGAACCGATTTTTCAAGAGGAATTTCCTAAATTTATTAAGGATGATTTACATTCATATAATTTTAAATTAATAGATAGCATAACTATTGAAAATAAACTCAATTATGTCATTTCCTTCGGGTCTAAAAAAAATTTACTGGTTAATGGAAGTAGAGGGACTATATATATTGATGCCAAGAGCTTTGCCGTTGTAAAATATTCAGGAGAAGAATATAATACAAATTATACTCGTTATTTTGAATATAAATGGAAACCTTTTGAAGATATCTGGTTTTTAGAAAATAAAACCAATAAAATAAAAATAAGTACTATCGATGTCTCCAAGTTTTTTAATATCCAAGATCAGAAATATTTACTTACACCTTGGATTGTAATTGAAATGAATGTTTCTAAATTCACGTCCGACAAAAAGTTTTCTTATAAAGATTTTAAAGGTTATACTCATAAATTAAATAAAGATTATAATAAAAACACAGAATCAAAAATTGATTCCTTTCGTAATGATCCTTTAACTCAAAGAGAAAAAAACACTTATGTATATTCTACCTTATTTAATACATTTTCGATTGAAAAAAATGTTCGATTTTTAAATTCAATAAAAAATGGGAAACTCCCATTAGGTAAGATAGATTTAAATTTATTAAATCTGATGAATTACAATGATTTTGAAGGATTTAGATTTCAAGTAGGCGGAAAAACTAATTATTCATTTAATGCAAATATGTCCTTACATGGATATGTAGCGACAGGTACTAAAAATACACCGGTAAAAGGTGCTCTAGGAATTGATTTATATGTTAACAAAGAAAATGATGGAAAAATCAAATTTTTAGGTTTTTCAGATGTTAACCCTTTTTCGAAGCATATTGAAAGATATTCTAAAAATATGGAGCAGGTAAAAGAAGAGTTAAATTATATACAAAATTCAATTTTTTATACCCGAAGAGGAGGAGAAATATCTTATGAACAGGATATTTTAAAAAATATTACCACCTCAGTTAAAGTAGATTATGAAAATCAAAAATCTAATTATGAATATTCGCACAAATACCATTCACCTTCTCATAGATTTAATTTATTTACAACTTCATTACAAATAAAGTATGCTCCATTTGCAAAATATTTACAAACTCCGGAAGGAAAAATGACGTTAGAAGATAAGCCGATTTATTTTTATTTTGATTATATAAAAGGATTGAAATTTATGGGAGCCGATTTTTCTTATGATCGATTTGATATTGCCGCTCATATATTAATAAAGAATCCTTTGGGTACAAGTTCTATGATGTTAAATTCGGGATATATTTCGGGGAAAACAACATTGTGGAATAATTACGGAAGTTTTGGTGATGCTAAGCAGGGAAGTTCTATTTGGGATAGATTTTCAATAAAAGGGCTGAATTCGTTTGAAACTTTGTTACCCGGTGATTTTTATGCCGATAAGTATGTTGCTTTTTTCTTAAATCAAACTTTTAAAGAATTCAAATTTTTATTTTCAAGAAAAACACAGCTATCTCTTATCTATAATGGTATGATTGGAAATATGAAAAATAAAGAAATTCATACTATAGCTAAAATTGCTGTTCCAAATAAATATTATCAGGAAGTTGGGCTCGAACTCAATAAGCTTATTTATTATGTCGGATTTGGAGTCTATTACAGGGTAGGAGCTTATCATCAGTCAACTTTTGATAAAAATTTATTTATCAAATTAACTTTTAATCTCTTTTAGAGTATCTCTCTTTTCAATTAATTATAAAATGTTATTTTTGTGTAGTTAATTTTTATCATAAAGACCAATGAAAAGCTACATTTTATTATTACTTTTTTTTATAAGTTTCTCTTTTAGAGCCCAGCAAATAATAAGTAAAGTAGATTCTGCTACAGGAGGAAAACTGATTATTAGTGCCGATGAAGAAATAATAAAAATGATCAATCAGGAAGAAATATGTAAAAAATTCAGTGATGGAACTCAAGATTCAAAATCATCTCTTACTCCTAACGAAAGAAAACCAGTAAATAAGCCACTCACACCAGAAAATAATTGTGGAAGACGTAATGATATTCCCGGATTTATGATAAAGGTTGGGGAAGCTAAAAGTGAGCAGGAAGTAAACACAATGATGTCTGAATTCAGACGATTATTCCCGGAATTGAGGGTTGAAAAAAGCTATTTGCGTCCTGATTGGAGATTACTAGCAGGGGATTATTTTATAAGAGAATCAGCAAAATCTGATTTAAAAAGAATTAAGAAAAATTTTCCTAATGCATTATTGGTTAACTGGAGAATATATTGTAATAGAGCTAAATAAAAATAAGATAAAAAATATTTTTAATTAAAAAGGGCTTATTAGCCCTTTTTAATTAATATTATATTTCTTTACCGTCTTGGTCGTAATACTCAAATAGAAAATCATTATAAGGAAATCTTTGAGTATGTATTTCTTTAACCTTATTATAGATTATTTTCTTTAGTTCCTCATAATTTTCTTTCGTTAAAGCTGATATAAATACACTTGGATATTTTGACTTAGCCATCCAGGTTTTTTTCCAATCATCTAAAGAGTAATTCCTCTTTGTTATTGGTGTCAGATCATCTTCATCTTTTTTTTCATAAGAAAAATTATCAATTTTATTAAAGACCATAATAGTTGGTTTGTCGGCAGAACTGATCTCTGCCAATATGATGTTAACAGAATTAATATGGTCTTCAAAGCTCGGGTGAGAAATATCTACTACATGAATTAGCAAATCGGCTTCTCTTACTTCATCCAGAGTAGATTTAAATGATTCCACCAATTGGGTGGGCAATTTTCTTATAAATCCTACCGTATCAGTAAGCAAAAAAGGAAGATTTCCAATTACTACTTTTCGAACGGTTGTATCTAAGGTAGCGAATAATTTATTTTCAGCAAAAACATCAGATTTACTTAGGATATTCATTAAACTTGATTTACCTACGTTAGTATATCCAACCAAGGCTACTCTTACTAATTTTCCACGATTATTTCGCTGCGTAGACATTTGTTTATCGATAGCTTTTAATTTTTCTTTAAGTAAAGATATTCTATCTCTAATAATACGTCGGTCTGTTTCAATTTCGGTTTCTCCAGGTCCTCTCAATCCAATTCCCCCTTTTTGCCGTTCAAGGTGAGTCCACATCCGAGTTAGACGAGGAAGAAGGTATTCATATTGTGCAAGTTCAACTTGGGTTCTAGCATAAGATGTTTGAGCGCGCTGGGCAAAAATATCTAATATTAGGTTGGTTCGATCAATAATTTTCCGATCCAATTCTTTCTCTAAATTTTTAAGTTGAGAGGGAGTAAGCTCATCATCAAATATAATTGTGTCAATATCATTTTTCTGAGCATATGTATTAATTTCTTCTAGCTTACCTTTTCCAACAAAAGTACGTGGATTGGGCTGATCTAGTTTTTGTGTAAATCTTTTATATACTTGTGCCCCCGCAGTATCGGCTAGAAATTCCAACTCGTCCATATATTCTTTCAATTTATCTTCATTTTGGCTTTGAGTGATCAAACCAACTAG
>NZ_JAMBJZ010000047.1:0-15946 GCF_025291155.1 Apibacter sp. | reverse complement strand
GAATGGCTTTTTCATATAAGGCTTCTTTTTTTTCTAACATATAAAATTAATCTGCTTTGCTCTATATTTTATAACTCAAATTTATCGATTTTTAATGAGGTATATTAAATAATCTAATTCTTCAATTGATTTAGAGTAATTCAATAATTATACATTTTTTTTCAATAGAAATAATAAAATATCTATAGGATTTTAAATTTCATAATAATAGGTTAGATGACAGAGTATCTAAAATGTAATTTTCTACTATAGTAAAGATTATATTAGAGGTATTTTTTTAGAAATACCTCCTTTATTTTTGATTGCTAGGATGACAAATACAATTTATAGTATGATCATTAACTACTCCAACAGCTTGTAAATAAGCGTAAATTATGGTAGTTCCAACAAATTTAAATCCACGTTTTTTTAAATCTTTTGATATTTTATCTGATAGTTCCGTTGAGGCAGGAACTTCTTTAATATTATTCCATGTATTTAAAACAGGCGTATTATTAACATAATTCCATAAATAATTGCTAAAACTTCCAAATTCATTTTGAACTTGCATGAATTTTTGAGCATTAATAGGGGCCGAATTAATCTTCAGTTTATTTCTAATTAAACCCTCATTTTGTAATAAACTTTCTAATTTTTTAGGAGAATAAGTAGCGATTTGTTTATAATCAAAATTATCGAATGCTTGGCGAAAATTTTCTCTTTTTTTGAGAACCGTAATCCAACTTAATCCAGCTTGAAATCCTTCAAGTAATAGAAATTCAAATAAAATTTGATCATCATAGATTGGTCTTCCCCATTCTTCATCATGGTATTTTTTATCTAGGTCGTCAGATCCTACCCATTCACAACGTGTTTGATTGTTTTTCATAATAAATTAAGATAATCTTTAAATATAACTATCTTTTTATTAATAGTGGGAATTATTAATTTTTTTTTGAATTTCTTTTTCATCTCTTAACGATCTTCTCCAATAATCTTTTTTTTAGGCATATTTTTATCGTAGGGAAAAACATCAGGAAATATATCTTGCCATTTTTTTAACCTTTCGTCATCCCTCCATTCAAAATCAGGTAAATATCTGTTTTGTACGGGAAGTTTACTTTCAGGAAATAGTTTCGATTCCGCATTAAGCTGACAGGAAATTATGTCCATTTTACGATCAAAAAATTCACCTTGTAATATTCCACATATAGATATGCTAATTCCAGTACGTTGTTTTCCTTTAGTTTTGGTATCTTCTTCAACGTAAGTTATTGATTCGGCATTCCCTTTTAAATCAACTAAATGTATTTCTTCCTTTTCAAAGTAGGCGTGCAACATCCTTCCTTTAGCCTGATTAAATTCAAATTTTGGACTTAATGAATCAACTTTACTAATAACAAAGGCATTTGATCTACCATAAATTGAATCTACCGCTTGTGTTGATGTATTTAAATATGCTGATAGTGTATCAGCGGTAAGTTGTCTTCCTCCGGTTGACCAAAATATAGGTTTTTTATAAAAATCTATTCTTCCAATGGTTTCTTGATATACTAATGAATCACTTTTTCCGGAAATATTGGATTTAAATAATCTGCCATTATGAAATCCTCGAATAGTTGATTTTTTGTCTTTTCCTTGAATTGCGATTAATGTATCAGAATGTATATATAATGAATCTTTCGTAAAGGCCTTAACCATATATGGTCTTCCGGTAATCATAGCCGAATCTTTAAATTGGTAAACCTCGGCATATTCTCCAATAAGAAATCTTTTTTCTTTAGGTTCTTCCAGCCTTACATTTTTAACTCCTCTTCCAAAACCCTTAATTTCATCAAAAAATAAATCATTACCGGACAGTATTTTACCTTGATAATAAACTTTACCGTCATTTTTAAGCTCTGATTGCTTAGTTTTTGTTTTATAAGTTCCGTTACTTCCGGTTACATAAACAGTAGGGTCTTTTTTATTTGTTATTCGTGTAAATTTATTAAAAGTTGCAATTTCATTCTTAGCATCATACTTTATATCCGAACCCTCAATAATATATTCTGGAGATTCCAATGTTGAATTTTCACCTAATTCTATACGATTTTCTTTAACAAAATATTTTCCAATTTTAGTATGTGTAACATTCTCACCTTTATAAACCGTTCCCCAGTTGTCAAAATAGGCAACTTCTTGGTTGGCGTCATAAATCATTTTCTCTGTTTCAACCGTTTGATCGGGAGTAACCAATTTTACATTTTTATAAGCAATAGCATTTCTGGAAACTCCACTATATGTTAATTTTTTACAATTTAAAGAAGATTGTTTATCTTTAAAAAAAACATTTCCTCGAGCTTCAATAATATTCTTATCTTGAAAATAAATAACAGAATCAGCTTCTAAATGAGAAGTCTCATGTTCTGCTATAACATGTCCGGAATACACGATATTACCATTAAAAACATGTTCATTCACCTCTTCCATATCAGCATTAAGAAGATTGATTGGTTTAGAATTTACCTTTTTGTTAGGAACCGGTGGTGCAATTTGTGAATATAAAAATACACCTGCAAAGAAAATAAAAAAGAAAATTTTTAATTTCATTTATTAACTTTTCTTTTTAGCATAAAAATATAAAGAGTGACTTTCAATCTCAATATTAAATATTTTTTCTAAAGAATCTTTAATAGTTTGAAGTCTAGGATCACAAAATTCAATAACTTCCCCGGAATCAATCATTAAAATATGATCATGTTGTTTGGCAAAGTATGATTTCTCATATAAAGACTGTAGACCTTCTCCGAATTGATGTTTTCTTACTAATTTAGCATCTAATAATATTTCAATGGTATTGTATATGGTGGCTCTACTCACCCTATAATTTTTTTCTTTCATTCTCATATACAGCCAATCAATATTGAAATGTTCATCAGTAGAATAAATCTCTTCAACTATTGCAAATCTTTCAGGAGTTTTTCTGTGTCCTCTATCCTCTAAATATTTTATGAAAACTTCTTTAACAATTTCAAAATTTTTATTTACGGTATCTGTACTCATAATATAATAATGGATAATATGCAAAGTTAACAAATTAATTAGCTTAATGACATTTTCTTAGTACTTAAAATTATTATAAAGGAGTTAAATATTATTAGTTTTAATTAAAAATGGTTAATTTAAATAATTAAATGGATATATAAATATATTTATTATTTATAAATTTTTGTTGAAAAATTAATTTATAGTACAATTTTTGTTTAAATAAGAATAATGTAATTATTTGTTTTATATAATAATATTTATTTAGGATGTCGTTCACTTTGTCTAGAAATATGAAAATGATAATAGTAATTTATTTAAATACTATTCTACAATTTTTGGTTAGTTGTCATATAAATCAGTCGCAAGAAAAAAAAGCAGAAATTATGAATAAAAAATTAGAAAAAATTACTTTAGGAGGAGGATGTTTCTGGTGTTTAAGCCCTTGCTTTGAGATGTTGGACGGCGTAAATAAAGTTACAGTTGGTTATTCAGGTGGAGAGTATGAAAATGCAAATTATCAAGATGTATGTACCGGATTGACCGATCATGCTGAAGTTGTTGAGTTGGAATATAATCCTGAAGAAATATCATTATTGGAAATTTTAGATATATTTTGGTATTTACACGATCCTACTCAATTAAATAGACAAGGAAATGATATAGGTCGTCAATATAGGTCGATTATATTTTATCGCACGGAAGAACAAAAAATTCTAGCAGAAGAGTCTCTAAAAAAATCTGAAAAATCTGATTTATGGAAAGGTAAGTATGTTACTGAAATAAATCCTTTTAAAGATTTTTATCCCGCAGAAGAGTACCATCAAAATTATTTTATTCATAATCCTAATCAACCCTATTGCAGTGTATTAATCGCTCCAAAAATTCAAAAATTTAGAACAAAATATAATTATAAATTGAAATCTGAATTTCAAAAAAGAAATAATCAAATTTAGCTGGTATTGTTTCTTTCCTATTATTGTATTATTGTATAATTTTTTTAATTATTTAATCATATTCCGTAATAAAACTTCATATATATATAATATTAAATTTGAAATATTTTTATATTATTAATATAAATAAAGTAATTTTAGGCCTATATTAATTTTAAATATATGTTTTTTGAGAGGAATTATTTTAATATATCAATGATTTAATAAAAATTAATTCATTTTTTAAGAAAAAAATTATATATTTGCTTGGCAAAAAACAATATGTCGCTTAATTCTAAAATTGTAGAAGAAGCTATCACATTTGATGATGTTTTGCTTATTCCATCTTATTCCGATGTTCTACCTTCTCAAGTAAATTTACAAACCCAATTAACAAAAAAAATTAAATTAACCATCCCTATCGTTTCGGCAGCTATGGATACAGTTACGGAATCTGGTTTGGCTATTGCTTTAGCTAGAGAAGGAGGCTTGGGATTTATCCATAAAAATATGCCCATTGATCAACAGGCCGTAGAGGTAAATAAGGTAAAAAGATCTGAAAACGGTATGATTTCTAATCCTATTACTTTAAGTCGTCATCATACGTTACAAGATGCGCTCATGTTGATGAAAGAATATAAAATTTCCGGACTGCCTGTGATTGAAGAAGATGACACCTTGGTAGGAATAATAACAAATAGAGATATTAAATATCAGTCAAATTTAAATCAGAAAGTTGAAAATGTAATGTCTAAAGAAAATATAGTTACTTCTTCACGAAATACTTCTTTAGAACAAGCTAAACAGATATTATTAACTAATAGAATTGAAAAACTTCCTATTATTGACGATCACAATAAATTGATTGGTCTTATAACTATTAAGGATATTGATAATTTATTGGAATATCCTAATTCATGTAAAGATTCTGATGGAAGACTTAGAGTGGGTGCAGGAGTAGGAGTTGGTAATGATACCTTAGAAAGGGTAGAAGCTTTAGTAAAGGCAGGTGTAGATATCATTGCGGTTGACTCCGCGCATGGTCATTCGATTAATGTTTTAAATAAAATAAAAGAAATAAGGTCATCTTTTCCAGAATTAGATATTGTAGGAGGAAATATTGTTACTGCAAAAGCTGCAAAAGATTTAATAGATGCAGGGGCTAATTCACTAAAAGTGGGAGTGGGGCCAGGATCTATCTGTACAACCAGAGTAGTTGCCGGTGTTGGCGTTCCCCAATTATCTGCTATTTATAACGTATATGAGTATGCCTATACGCATCAAATACCTGTCATAGCCGATGGAGGTATTAAATTGTCAGGAGATATCGTTAAAGCAATTGCTAGCGGAGCATCTTGTGTCATGTTAGGATCTCTTTTTGCAGGAACCGATGAAGCTCCTGGAGATGAAATTATTTTTCAGGGTAGAAAATTCAAAAGTTATCAAGGTATGGGATCAATTTCAGCAATGAAAAGAGGAAGTAAAGACCGATACTTCCAATCCGGAACTAATAAATTAGTTCCGGAAGGTATAGAGGGTAGAGTTCCTTATAAAGGGAAATTATCTGATGTTGTATATCAATTATGTGGAGGTATTCGTGCAGGTATGGGGTATTGCGGTACTGAAAATATTGAAAAATTGCAAATTGAAAGTAAAATGGTTAAAATTTCCTCTGCAGGTTTAAAAGAAAGTCATCCCCATGATGTAATTATCACGCAAGAAGCACCAAACTATTCAAATTAAAAAAAATATAATTATTTGTTAAAATTTTGGCATAAGTTTTGTCGTCTGCTATATTATTTATAAATAAATTTAACATGAAAAAAGTACTTTTATTGTTTACTATTCTTTTAGGTAGTATGGCAACTTTAAATGCACAGATTGTATCTACACCTCAAACTTCTTCAAACGTAGGTTCTTCACCAATACAAAAGGGAAGTTGGTTAACTGGAGCAGGTATAACTAATCTTGGTTATGATTTTGAAAACGAAGCTTTTTCTTTCAATTTAACTCCTAGAGTAGGTTACTTTCTTTCTAAAGGAATAGCTGTCGGTGCAACCATTGATTTCGGAGCTGTTTTTCAAGATGACTCTAAACCAATCTGGAATTACGGAGTTATGCCATTTGTTAGATATTATATCCCTGAAGGTGCTAATGAAACAGGTAGATTTTTTGCTGAAGGTGATATAGGTTTTAAAGGAGCAGCAGTTAATGGTAGTTCAGATAGTGGATTTGCTTTTGGCGTGAATGTAGGATATGCTCACTTTATTACACATTCTGTTGCTTTAGAAGCAACTGTAGGATACAACTATGCAGAAGCTGTGCAAAATGTAAACAATGGAAATAAACAAAGTGGTTTAGGATTCGGTTTAGGATTTCAAATCTATATACCTCAATCGAAATAACTTCTTATGCTTAAAAAAATCTAAAAACTCTTATCTTTGATAGGAGTTTTTTATTTGTTATAATCATTTCTTTTTATCTTTAAATTTAAAATTTAATTGAAATTTAGTGATAAAAATATGAATTTAACAATAAGATGAAGATAAAAAAAATATTGAAATATTATCTCTTAATTTCAACTCAATTAATAAAATTATAACTTTAACTTTAATAATTAATATCGGAAAATAGAATTAACCTAGATAAAATAAATTATTAGAGAAAAATAAAACATTTAATTTTTATTTTTTGGTAGAAAATAAATGAAATATTAACATTAATAGAGCAAAAGAACTTCCAACACCAATAACTCCTACCCAATTATATCTTTCAAAAGCATATGCTGAAATAAATGTTCCTAATGATCCACCAATAAAATAACTAGTCATATAAATAGTATTTACCCGATTTCCAACCTCAGGATGATTGGAAAAGATGATAGACTGGTTAGTAATTTGTGTGGATTGTACTCCTATATCAATTAATATGATTCCTAATGTCAATCCAATATAGTTATTACCACCATAGTAGAAAATAATCCATGAAAGTAATATCATGAGAGTCGTGAAAACTAATATAGTATTTTTGTTGTATTTGGATATTACTTTACCTATTAAAGCAGCAGCTAAAGCACCGAAAGCTCCTATCAGACCAAATTTACCGGCAATATTACTTGCATTACCATCGCTTAAATGAAAATTTTCTTCTAGATGAAATACCAAAGGTGTCCAAAAAGCACTTAAAGACGCAAAACTTAAGCCACCTCTTAATGCAGCTGAACGTAAAGAGCTATTAGATTTAAAAAGTTGTATAAGTGATAACATTAAATTTTTATAGCTTCCCTTAAAGCTAGGATAAATTTCCGGAAGATAAAAATATATTAATATATACAGAACACACATAATTAATACTGCTATATAGTACATTTCTCTCCAACCGTAAATATCACCTATATATCCACTTAAAACTCTTGATCCTAAAATACCTATTAATAAGCCGCTCATGACAAAACCTACTGCTTTTGGTTTCTCATCGGCTGATGCTAAAGTGGCAGCCATAGGGATGAATAGTTGAGGAATAACTGATGTAAAACCAATAATGAAACTTATCGGAATCAATAATTCAACGGAAGGACTTATTGACATTGCTAGTAAACTTCCAATAATGAAAATAAAATCAATAAGTATAATTTTTTTTCTTCTAAACATATCTCCCAAAGGAATAAGAAAAAATAACCCACAAGCATATCCAATCTGAGTAAACATAGTTATACCACTTATTTTAGATTCACTTACATTAAAATCCTTTGCCATTAAACCTAACAAAGGTTGATTATAATAATTATTTGCTACAACTAATCCTGAACTTATAGCCATTAGCCAAAGTATTTTAGAAGTAAGTTTGGGTTGAGAAACATCCATATGTTATAAATAGTGTTTGATTGATAAAAATATTAAATTAATTTGAAGTTAATGAATATTTTAGTTATCGAATTTTAATTAATTTTATTAAAATGTTAAACTATTTTTTACTAATAAATATAAAATTGAAGAAATAATAATTTTGATGCATTATCCATTTAACAGTTATAAAACTTCATGTGCAAAAATTGTTTTTTAAATAATTATTAAATTTTGTATAAAATACAATTATTTATAGATGCTATAAAATGTTTATAGAATAGAAAATCAAGAAATTTGAAATATCTTTGAATATCTTTATTTTTGTAATTCAATATTAAAATATGGGTAAGGATAAAATTCGTAAATTTGCTGAAAATAAGACATTTAATAACGTTATACAACCTACACGTGAGGAAGTAATGTCAAATTTTCTTTATAAAGGTAATTGGAAAGAGAAATTTTTTAAAAATGATAATCCCATAATTGTAGAATTAGGTTGTGGAAAAGGAGAATATACGGTAGGCTTGGCTAAATACTTTCCTAATAAAAATTTTTTAGGTATAGATATCAAAGGTGCACGTTTTTGGAGAGGTGCTAAAACTGCAACTGAGCAGAATATTAGTAACGTGGGTTTTTTACGTGTTCAAATTGAATTAATCGAATATGTTTTTTCAATCGGAGAAGTGGACGAAATTTGGATCACTTTTCCAGATCCTCAAATTAAATATAAAAGGACTAAACATCGTTTGGTAAATCCTATATTTTTGGATAAATATAAAAAAATAATGAAGGAGGAGGGAACCATACATTTAAAAACTGATAGTGAATTTTTACATGGTTATGCTAATGGTCTAATAACTGGAATGGGATATAAAGTATTGTCTTCTCATCATGATATCTATGGAGCGCCAGAATATGAATTACCAAGCTATGTGAGAGAAATAAAAACCTTTTATGAGAAAATGTTCTTAAATGAGGGTAAACCGATAACATATTTAAATTTCAAGCTGAAAACATAATTTTATCTTTGTATGTATATGTAGTTATTTAATTATGTGTTTTATAGCGTAAGAATAATATAAAATATTTTAAATAAAAAAAGGATTGAAATCTCAATCCTTTTTTATAAATATATTATTATTAAACTATAAATCAATCACAAAGTATAATTCCTTTATTATTGTTAAATTCTAATAATCCGCTTTTAATTGTAAATATTTTATATTTTCCGTCATCTTTTAGTTTATGAGATGAAGTGGAACTTATATTCTCAAGTTTAATAGTACCTGGTTCGAGTGTTGAAACAATAGAAGCATGATTTTCTAACATTTGAAATTCCCCCATAGAACCGGGAACTGAGATAGAAGACACTTCACCATCAAAAATAACTTCTTCTGGGGTAAGTATTTGTATTTTCATCAGAATTAAAATTATTACTGAGATACTTTATTTTTTTAATTCAGCTAGTAGCTTTTCACCATGTTCAATAACTTCTTCAATAGTTCCTTTAAGATTGAAAGCTGCTTCAGGGTATTGATCCAATTCTCCGTTAAGAATCATATTAAATCCTTTGATAGTATCTTTAATATCAACTAAAGCCCCCGGAGTACCGGTAAATTGTTCGGCCACATGGAAAGGTTGAGAAAGGAATCTTTGTACTTTTCTAGCTCGATAAACTACTAACTTATCTTCTTCACTAAGCTCTTCCATACCTAATATCGCTATAATGTCTTGCAAATCCTTATATCTTTGTAAGATTTCTTTAACGTTTTGAGCACATTGGTAATGATCATTACCTAAAATCTCAGGAGAAAGAATTCTAGAGGTAGACTGCAATGGATCCACTGCAGGATAAATACCTAGAGAAGCAATTTTTCTGTCTAAAACAGTTGTTGCATCTAGGTAAGCAAAGGTAGTTGCAGGTGCAGGGTCAGTTAAATCGTCTGCCGGTACGTATACTGCCTGTACAGAGGTAATTGAACCGTTTTTAGTGGAAGTGATTCGTTCTTGAAGTGCACCCATCTCACTTGCCAATGTCGGTTGATAACCTACGGCTGAAGGCATACGGCCTAATAATGCAGAAACTTCAGATCCGGCTTGTGTAAAACGGAATATATTATCAATAAAAAATAGTACATCACGTCCTTTTCCCGCTCCTAAACCATCGCGATAATATTCAGCCAATGTCAATCCGGAGAGAGCTACTCTGGCACGAGCTCCTGGAGGTTCGTTCATTTGACCAAACACGAAGGCAACTTTTGAAGTCTTCAGGGCTTCAAAGTCTACCTTAGAAAGATCCCAACCTCCTTCTTCCATTGATTTCATAAATTCATCTCCATAAGAGATAATTTTAGATTCTAACATTTCTCGAAGAAGATCATTTCCTTCACGGGTACGTTCTCCTACGCCGGCGAATACGGATAAACCACCGTGTCCTTTGGCTATATTATTAATTAATTCTTGAATTAAAACTGTTTTACCTACTCCGGCACCTCCGAAAAGCCCAACTTTACCTCCTTTTGAATAAGGTTCAATTAAATCGATTACTTTGATACCTGTGTATAATACTTCAGCTGAGGTTGAAATATCTTCAAAATTTGGAGAGGGTCTATGTATAGGAAGTTCATGTGTTTTAGGCACATCACCGATGCCGTCAATTGCTTTTCCAATAACATTGAACAAACGTCCATTTATTTCTTCTCCGATAGGAACTGTTATAGGCTTATTGGTAGCTATTACTTCTTGTCCACGATATAATCCATCAGTAGCATCCATCGCTATACATCGTACCGTATCTTGCCCAATATGTTGCTCCACTTCAAGGATTAGATTAGGCTCATTATTATTTTTTGTAACTTCCAATGCATCATATATATTTGGGAGTTGTTCTACTTCTTCAAAAACAACATCTATTACTGGGCCTATAACCTGAGATATTTTTCCTTTATTAACCGTTACCATATAATTTAAAATTCAATTAATTACATTTCATTTAAGGTATTGCAAATATAGTATTTTAATGCTTATATGCCTTGAAAAAATATTAAAAAAAATCATATTTTTGCAGATAATTTGTTTTAAACACCTGTGAATATTCATACAAAAAATCTAAATATATCAAAAAATCATAAAATAATCTTAACCTTGGGTATGTTCGATGGAGTACATTTAGGACATCAATATGTGTTAAAATATTTAAGCGATATTGCAAAAAAGGAGGAAGCTGAAACAGCTGTTATGACCTTTAATCCACATCCGCGTTTAGTTTTACAACCTTTTACTGGATTTGAATTACTTACTACTTTAGAAGAAAAGATACAACTGTTGGAAAAATTTAATGTTCAACATTTGTTTATTCAGGAATTTACTAAAGACTTTAGCCAATTAAGCGCGTTGGAATTTGTCAGAGATATATTAGTCGCCCGTTTGCACATACACTCTCTTGTTATCGGATATGATCATCAATTCGGAAATAATAGAGATGGAAATTATGAACGTTTGCAAATGTTTTCCAAGCAATTCGGTTTTAAGCTTTATAAACTTCCTGCTTTAAGCGGAAATAATTCCGTTATTAGTTCTACGAAAATTAGAAATAAAATTAGCGAAGGTAAAATTATTAGAGCTAATGAGTATTTAGGATACAACTTTCTAATGAAAGGAAAAGTTATTAAGGGAGATAAAATTGGTGCAACTTTAGGCTTTCCTACTGCAAATATTGAAATTGACGAACATAAAATTTGTCCCAAAAATGGAGTCTATTTTGTTAAGGTAAAAATTAAAGAAAACTATTTTTATGGGATGATGAATATTGGAAAGCGACCTACAGTTAATGGATTAAATAAACAAATTGAAGTGCATATACTTGATTTTAATAGGGATATTTATGGGGAGGAAATAGAAATTTATTTTTATGACAGATCTCGTGATGAAAATAAATTCTCATCTTTAGAGGAATTGAAAAATAGGTTAGCTATAGATAAAGAGAATACGATTAATTATTTTAAAAAAATGCCCTAATATTTTTATTTATTAGGGATTTTATATTATTAAAGAAAATAAAAGCTATTTAATCGAAATTGGTTTTTACATTAATTAACTTTAAGGTAATTAACAAAGGTACGTAAGCACCTATTTTATTCTCGTCTCCATAGAGTCCATACGCGGTAAAAGAGGGAAGTACTATTTCAGCAACATCGCCTTTCCCCATCATATATAGAGCACTTTCAATGCCTCGTATTTCTTTAAATTTTCCTAAAATTCCTTGTTTTTCACCAAATTCATCGAAGCTATATATAATATCACCTGAAAGGGTCTTAATTTCTGCTGAATAGATTACACCGTCATTATTTTTAGGCTTTAATAATTTTTTTTCTATTATATATCGAAACCATATTCCTGAGGAAGTAGCTAAAAACTTTTGATGTAAGGAATCTTCTCGCATATTAATCCATTTTTGTAAGAAATTTCTTTCCTTATCTTCTCTTTCTTTTGAATTTTTTAATATTTCATTTTTATATTTCGATGTATACTTATTTTCAGGAAGAAAAATTTCTTTTTTCTGACAAGTATTGAATAAAAATATGCTTAGTAAAATAAGATAAGTATTATTAAGAAATTTCATTTACTTCAGTTTTAATAATATTTTTAAATCTTGAAATGGTATCCATAAGAGAAAGTTCGCTTTTCCCACCTGCAGCATTAATATGCCCGCCTCCACTAAAATATTTTCTTGAAAATTTATTTACATCAAATTCGCCTTTGGATCTGAAAGAAATTTTAACGAAATCATTTTGAATATCTTCCATAAAGAAAGCAACAAATTTTATTCCGATTATAGAGAGTCCATAATTAACAAATCCTTCTGTATCACCTTTCTGATACCCAAATTCAAGTAGTTGATTTTTAGTGATATATAAAATAGCTGTATTTTTATCCTGGATTAATTCTATTGAATCCAATACGGTACCTAATAGCTTAAGTCTTTCGGGAGTATTACAATCAAAAATATTAGATGAAATAATATTGGGTTGGGCTCCCATATCAATGAGTGAAGCTATTATTTTGTGAGTTTCTGAAGTGGTATTTTTAAAACGGAAACTTCCTGTATCAGTTAAAATTCCCGTATAAAGACAGGTAGCAATATTTTCATCGATTTTTGATACTTCTCCCAACGTTTCGATAAATTTATATATCATTTGACAAGTTGCCGGTTGTGAAGTATCTGAATAAACATAATCGAAACAATCTGGATTTTGATGATGATCAATTAAAATTTTAATGGCTTTTGATTCATTTAATTTTGTTTCAAGCTGATTAATCCTTGTAGATGTGTTGAAATCAAGACAAAAAATTAAATCTGCATTTTTAAATGCTATATCTACAAATTTAGTTCGATATTCGCCGATAATTATATTTTTAGCATCAGGCATCCATTTTAAAAACTTAGGAAATTCATTGGGAACAATTATAGTTGATTGAACACCTATTTTATGTAAAAAATGATATAAGCCTAATGAAGATCCTATGGCATCGCCATCTGGATTTTGATGTGCAAGGATAAGTATATTTTCTTTTTCTTTTATTAGTTGTTTAATTTCAATTAATTTTTCATATGTAAACATCGTAATATAATTTTTGAAAAGGTAAAAAAAATCACTCTTAGGTAGAGTGATTCTTTATGTAAGTGGCAAATTTAATTTAAAAATTTTAATAATTATCGTAGGCATTTGTAGCATCACCTCCAAAATCCCATGTTAATCCAAATCGTAAGGTATTATCCAACGCGTTGTTTATACTTGATGTAGTAATTAGGTATGAAAAATCAATTCCAAATGATTGATATTTAAGACCTGCTCCCAGTGTAACATATTGCCTACCTCCTTTATCTGGATTCTCGTAAAAATATCCGGTTCGGAATGAAAAAGCATTATTGTATGTATATTCGCCTGATATACTGTAAGTAATTTCTTTTCCTACATCTTTATTGCTGAAAGAATTAAACATACCAGAAATAAAACTCTTATCGGGAACTTTATAGGTAATGCTTCCGTCAGGATTTTTGACTTCTTCTGGTGCCGGTACTAATAGCTTGGATGCTTCTAAGGTAAGTCCTAATTTGTTCTCTTCATCGAAATACAAGTCATAGCCAACTCCTAGTCTTAAATTTGTAGGCAAATAGCTTGAATTTTCTTTATTATCGGAATAATCTAATTTAGGTCCCATATTAAAAATTCCCCAACCGGCTCTCCATCTACCTTCATAGTTATTGAAAGAACGGCTTTTATCAGATTGAAAATATCCAGTTACATCTACTGCGAATGTATTTGCAGCCTTTGTTTGTGCTGATGAATTATCTACATTATTGAATAAATCCGAACGAATATATCTTGCTGTTACAGCCATGGAATATACATCAGCTAATTTAAGGCCGTAAGAAACATCAATTGAAAATTCATTCGGTTTGGAAATTCCTTTTTCAACGATATTATTACCTAATAGCTCATTAAGTTGAATTTCTCCCATGTTAAAATAATAAATGCTTGCACCTAGTGTACTTCTTTCTTCTTCTCCTAGAAATGTATAAAAAGTACCATTTAATAAAAATACATCACTAGTTAGTTTATTCATATAAGGAGTATAGGAAAGTCCAACTCCTGAATAACTTGTTCCAAATACATATTTCGATGGATTCCAAAATTGTGAAAATCCATCGGGTGAAGTGGCAACCCCCTGATCACCTAAACCACCCGAACGCGCATCTGGTGAGATTCTAAGGAATGGGGCTCCGGTAACAATGGCGTAATTTCTATTCTGAGCCTTAAAGGCACTAAATAATAATAACGTCATAATTAAAATTCTTTTTTTCATGAACTATTTGAGTTAAATAATATTATTTTGAATTATAGCTTTTTTTATTACAAAAATATATTTTATTTTAATATTACCAATTTTTCAATTTGAGAAACAGATCCTTTACAAAATTCAGATGTTCCTTTTACTTTTACACGATAAACATATACGCCTTTTCCAATTTTGTCTCCATAATCATCCAATCCATCCCATTCGATTCCATATTTATCTGTTCTATACCCTTCACTAAAAGGTTGCGAAGTTACAGTTTGATTGATAGTTTTAACTAATTTTCCGGATATAGTGAAAATTTGAACTTGAACATCTAAAATATCAGGACAGTTATGTTCAAAATGGAAAAAAGTTTTTGTTGTAAAAGGATTAGGCCAATTCAGAAGCTTTTTTATAATCAACCCCTGATCACCATTATCTACGACTAAAAAGTCTAACGTTGCTGTAGATGAATTATTATTAATATCCCATACTTTAAAAGTAATGGTATGGTTTCCGGGATCCAAATCATATAATCTGTACCAAACTTTGCCTTTCTGATAATCTTTCAATTTTGGATTTAAACAAGGAGATGATTCTCCTCCGGTAAAGAAGTCATTCAGAATAATAGTACCATTCACGTTGTTATTTAATATTCCTGTAATATCATGACCGATTCCTAACCCGGTTGAGTTAATACCCGTACTGTCTGTAATACATGCCAAAAGATATGGTGATCGATCTGTTAAACCTCCGTTAGCGAAATTTAAATTATTCATATATAATCCTATTTTCGGTCCTTCATCATCGTTAATGCCATTAGGATTAATATCACCAATTTTTAGATCATATTTATAATTAAAAGCGTCAATTTTAGAATTGTCTGAATATAAAATCAATTTTCCTTTCCCTACTTCGTAATTTATGTCTTTAGGTACATAAAATTCTATTTTAAAATTTCCATTTTTAACTTGAGAACCAACTTTATAAATAGAGTTGTTTTGTTCTTTATATTCAAGTGGAGGATTTAAAGAGTTTAGATTGAAGTTATTGAGGGTTTTCTTTTCAATGGGTTTATCATAAAGTATGGTTTGTATACTACCAGAAAAAGATGTGTCTGGTTTATCATTCTCGTCTAAGACTTGTCCTTCTAATGTTATAAAATCTAAAGCTCTTATGGTCTCAGAAAAATTGTCCGCATCTTTTCCATTTATTTTAGTTAATTTTATTTTACGTTTTGGATATGCGAGAGATTGAGCAGGATCACCCAATAAAGATATTTTTCGATTATCTCCATGTCTAAATTCTTTTTTTGATAAA
>NZ_JAMBJZ010000046.1:0-16350 GCF_025291155.1 Apibacter sp. | reverse complement strand
CCCTTACGCCCCGATTTAGTTAGTTTGTTCCACTCTCTTGATCCTTATTTTGACACATCAATTAAACCTTCTAAAGATATTTTAAGCCTAAAAGAACAAGAGGCCATTCTATCCTTATTAAAAATCAATAAAAATTTTTATTCTATACTATTTGACTTTACTGAACCCTGGAAAATTGATATTCTTGATTTTTTAAATGAAAACTATAGGTTTGATTTAAGCATGAAAGAAATTGCATTATATACTGGACGAAGCTTGGCAACTTTTAAGAGAGATTTTTCAAAAGTAAGTGATGTTCCGCCCCGAAAATGGATTATTCGAAAAAGGCTTGAAGTTGCGTATAATATGCTTGAATACAGTGATTTGAAAATAAAAGACGTTTGCTATGAAGTAGGATTTAAAAACTTATCTCATTTTTATAAAGCATTTAAAAAGCAATATGGTTTTTCACCATCTGAAAAACACTAATTAAGCTCTAAAACAAATTTATTTGATCTTCTCGGCAAAAGGAAATTTTTTAACTGGCATTAACTTTGTTTATGTAATCACATATAGAACTTAAAAATCTTTAATTAAAATGTTATGAAAGAAAAAGTAATAATTGTGATGGGGGCTTCCAGTGGAATAGGGGAAGCGACAGTAAAAAAACTTGCAGAAAAAGGTGCAAAGCTTGTTATAGCAGCGAGAAGAGAGGAAAGATTAAAAGCTATTAAGGATTCTTTACCGGGATCTGAAATCGAATACAAAGTAGCGGATGTTTCCAATTTTGATGAAGTAAAAGCTGTAGTTGATTTGGCTTTAAATAAATTTGGAAAAATTGATGTCATCTTTAATAATGCCGGAACAATGCCTTCCTCTTATCTTATAGATGGTAAGCGTGATGATTGGCATGATATGTTACATGTAAATGTATTGGGAGTTCTGAATGGAATTGCTGCAGTTCTTCCTTATTTTGTAAAACAAAAATCCGGTCACATAATTACCACTGATTCAGTGGCAGGGCATTATGTATACCCGGGATCAGTAGTTTATTGTGCAACAAAATCGGCTATACGTGCCATCATGGAGGGATTACGTCAGGAACAACGCGAAAATAACATTAAATCTTCCATGGTATCTCCGGGAGCAGTGCGTACAGACCTTTATCAAACCATGAAAGACGAATCATTAAAAGAAGGTCAGCTTAAAATGCAGAATACAGAAGGATACGGTGTATCTTCTGAAGATATTGCAAATGCTGTTGTTTATGCGATAGATACACCTGTAGATGTATCTATCAGTGAGATAATTGTACGTCCGACTAAACAATCTCTCTAAACAATAAATTGTAAAATAAAAATCTGATTTTTAAAAATAAATATTTATCCAATAAATGATTTATTTAAGTTAAATATTTATATAAATATTTTATATTTAGATTTAATTCTGAATATAAGAAATTAAAGTTAACATAATTTTTTTATTGTTAAATGTAATATATATAGTAGGTTTATATATGATATTTATAAAAATAAAATTGTTTTTTGGGTAAATATTTTTTTAATTTTAGTTAACCCTTATTCGTAAAGAAAGATATCTCCTATCAAAAAAATCAGATAATAAATAAACAAATTCTTATGAAAAATTCAAATCCTCCTAAAATCAGTGATTTTCCACAAGGAAACGAAAATATAGAATATGAACGTTTTTTTTCCGGAAAATCTTGGTTGAAACAACTTACATCTCTAAAAGAATTGAATGTACCTTTATTTAATGTAACTTTTGAGCCTAGTTGTAGAAATAATTGGCATACACATTCCGGTGGACAAATACTTATTGCTATAGGAGGCAAGGGATTATATCAAGAACGGGGTAAAAAAGCACAACTTATGATGCCGGGTGATATTATTGAAATTGCTCCAAATTTGGAGCACTGGCATGGGGCAGCGCCTCATGATTGGTTTTCTCATTTAGCAATTACCTGCAATCCTCAAAATAATCAAAATATTTGGATGGAACCGGTATCAAATGAAGATTATCAACAAGCATTTAACTCAACAAATAAATAAAAAGATAAATTTTTATCCAAAATAAACACATACATAAAATGGATTATATAAAATTAAACAATGGAATAGAAATGCCTATATTAGGCTTTGGAGTATATCAAATATCTCCCAAAGACTGTGTGAAAGCAGTATCAGAAGCAATAGAAGTTGGATACAGATCAATAGACACCGCACAAGCCTATTACAATGAAGAAGAAGTTGGAAAAGCAGTCAAAGCCAGCCATATTGATCGAGACAAATTTTTTATTACCACCAAAATATGGGTTTCAAATGCAGGCTATGATAGAGCTAAGAAATCGGTAGAAGAATCTTTAAAAAAACTTCAAATGGATTACGTAGACTTATTATTAATACATCAGCCATTTGGTGATTATTATGGTTCATATCGTGCCATGGAAGAATTGTATAAAACAGGAAAAGCCAAAGCTATTGGTGTAAGTAATTTTTATCCGGATCGTTTTGTGGACCTTGTTGAACATGTAGAAGTAAAACCGGCAGTAAACCAGGTGGAAACTCATATTTTCAATCAACAAAAAATTGCTCAGCAAATAATGCATGAATACGGTACCCAAATTGAATCATGGGGCCCATTTGCAGAAGGAAAAAATAACTTTTTTACCAACGAAACTTTAGTTTCTTTAAGTCATAAATATAATAAAACCACTGCGCAAATAGCACTTAGATTTTTAATACAGAAACAGGTTATTGTTATACCTAAATCTACTCATAAAGAACGCATGATTGAAAATTTTAACGTTTTTGACTTTAATATTTCAGAAGAAGATCTACATTCCTTAGAATCTTTGGACCAAGAAAAATCTTTATTCTTTTCACATAATGACCATGAGACCGTACGATTTATTTTAAATTACAAAAAGGAACATAATTTATTCTAATATTTAATGATCTTGCAAGTAAAATTTTAAGAAATAATTTATTCCTATGATTTAATAATCAATGTACGGATAGCTATACACAATAGGGGAGATATTTCTAATAAGTGTTTAGGCTAAACTTATTATCTTTAAAATAGTTCTTTTATTGTTTAATACCTAGAAAAATTACCTATGAAAACAATTTTCTTAACGTCGTACATAGCCGGAACCATTGAAAAGCTTGTCGAACTGCTTCAAAAAGAACAACGTGGAGTAAAAAATATTTTGTTTATTCCTACAGCTGGAAATGTTGAAGAATATACCGGATATATAGATGACGGAAAAAACGCCTTGCAGCAATATGGATTTGAACTTGATATGCTAGATATTGCCCATACCGATTTACAACAATGCCAAACATCTCTTTCAAATGCTCCAATAATTTGTATAAGCGGAGGTAACACATTTTATTTATTGCAGGAACTAAAAAGGAAAAAACTTGATCAGATATTGACTAAGATAATTACACAGGGGTGTTTTTATATTGGAGAGTCTGCAGGGGCAATAATTCTGGCAGCGGATATAGAATATAATAAAATTATGGATGATAGCAGTTTGGCTCCTGATTTGGAAAACTATACCGGACTAAATCTTATCGATTTCTATCCTTTACCTCATTATATTGAAGAACCATTTGTTGAATCAGTCCAGCAAATTTATACAAAGTATAAAGATAATTTAAAATTAGTGCCAATTAATAATCATCAGGCTATAATTGTTAATGACAATACGTATACAATAGTCTGAATAATTTATATATAGAAATATTTTTTGATAAATTTAATAAATAATGAAGAGATTATAGAATACAGTATATTCTATTTATCAAATAAATAAACTTTCTATCAAAAAACTTTTACATACAAAAATAAAATAGAGTGGGAAGAGAAATTTTTAACTTAAAACTTATTATATAATATAAATTAAAAAAAGCAATTGATTTCATCAAATATTACCAAATTAATAAAAAATATAAACGTATGAATAGAATAGAAATTTGTAAAGATAATTTTAAGAAATTATTTAAAGGAGAAGCTCTCAATGGAAAAGGCAATGACCCGGAAATGATGGATATACTGCAAAAATTTATTTTTGGAGAAGTATTTACTATTGGAGATATAGATAAGAAAACACGTGAATTAATAACCTGTGTAGTTCTCACTTCCTTACAGCAATTGCCTCAATTGAAGTCACATGTAAATGCAGCTTTAACCATTGGGGTAACTCCAATAGAAATTAGAGAGGCTGTTTATCAATGCGTTCCAGTCATAGGATTTCCCAAAACACTAAATGCTTTAAGAGTAATAAATGAGGTTTTTACCGAATGTAACATACAATTGCCATTAGAAAGACAAGGCATGGTAATGGAAGACAATCGATATGACGAGGGATTAAAAATACAAGACCCTTTATATGGAAATCGCATTGAAAATCTAATGTCAAAGGTACCAGGAGGAATTGGAGAAAAAGTGGCTCAATTTCTAACAGAAGTTTATTTTGGAGATTTTTATACACGAAAAGGATTGAACTTACCTCTTCGTGAATTACTTAATTATTGTGTATTAACTTCTATAGGAGCAGAAGATCAATTGGTATCTCATTACTATGCAAATATAAAAATAGGTAATAGTAAGGAATTATTAGCTGCAGCCATAGTTCAAACTTTGCCTTATATAGGCTTTCCTTTAGCCTTAAAAGGATTGAAAATTATTATAGACTGTTCAGAGAAACCTTTAGAGTCTTAATTATTAACTTTAAAAAAATATTAGCTTAAAAAATAACATTTGTTATTGCAAAGTAATTTTTGAAAAAAATTTACTTTTATCTTATAATTATTAAAATCTACAACGTCGTACATAAAAATAATATCATGTATGGCAGTACATTTTATTACCATATCCTTCATATTATAAAAGCACATAAATTTCTTTTGATGTAATATATACCTTTAATCTATCATTAAAATATAGTACATTTGTTTACTAAATATGATAAAGAATAGGTTTTGGATTCTATTTTAACTTACTAACATAAATAGAAAGTCCATAGATATAATATTCCTTTTAATTAAAATTTTAAATTCAAATAATTTGGGATTTAAGAGAATATTAAAGTTTTTTTCTATTTTTTATTTATTTGTAAATTTATTGGATTATATATAAATGAGTAATTAATTCGTATAAATTTTAATTATAACTTTAAAATAATTAATTAAATAATAAAAATATTATGCTAAAAGCAGGTTTGGTTGGAGCCGGACATTTAGGCAAAATTCATTTGAAATTATTACAACAATCTGAAAAATATGATTTAATAGGTTTTTATGATAGCGATGAAGAAAATGGAAAAAAACTGGAAGAAGAATTCGGTTATAAGTTTTTTCAAAGCTTTGAAGAACTAATAAATCAAATTGATTTATTAGATATAGTAACTCCTACTTTTGCACATTTTGAATATGCCAAAAAAGCCATACAAGCTGGTAAACATTTTTTTATAGAAAAGCCTATTGCCAGATCTTTAGAAGAAGCTGATGAAATCATTCGTTTAGCCCAAGAATATAAAGTGCAGGGGCAAGTAGGACATGTTGAAAGATTTAACCCGGCCTTTACTGCGGCAAAACCTTACATTCAAAATCCAATGTTTTTGGAAATCCATCGCTTAGCAGAATTTAATCCCAGAGGAACTGATGTTCCGGTTGTCCTAGATTTAATGATTCATGATTTAGATATTGTGTTATCGTTGGTAAATTCAAAAGTAAAAGAAATACATGCCAGTGGGGTAGCAGTTGTCAGCAATACTCCCGATATTGCTAATGCTAGAATTGAATTTGAAAATGGGTGCGTAGCTAATGTAACTACCAGTAGAATTTCAATGAAGAATATGAGAAAAAGTAGATTTTTTCAAAAAGATGCTTACGTTTCCATAGATTTTCTGGAGAAAAAAGCGGAGATCATAAGAATTAAAGAAGTTCCGGAACAAGTGCAACCATTTGATATGATCATTGAAAATGCTGAGGGTGAGAAAAAACAAATTATTTTCCAATATCCCGATATTGAAAATAATAATTCCATATTAGACGAGCTGGATTCTTTAGCAGATTCCATTGAAAATAATAAGTCTATTAAAGTAACATTGATGCAAGGAAGAGAAGCTTTACGAGTAGCATTAGAAGTTATGAGACAAATTGAAAATAAAAAATAGAGTGGGAAACAAAGACTATTGTTTTATAATTAAAATGTAAATTATCATTGTATAAAAAAATAAATTCAATGAGCGAAGAAGTTGTAGATCAAGAAAACGATGAAATTCCAAAAGATAAAGCTCCGGATAATTATTTAGTATTTGCGATAATTTGTTCGATTGCTTGCTTTGCACCCGTAGGAATTTTTGCTTTGTTTTATTCGTTACGTGTAAATCAATATTGGGAACAAAAAATGTATTCAAAATCAAAGCGTTCTTCTGCTATTACTCGTTTACTTTGTATATGGACTATAATAGCAGGTATTATATTTTGGATGGGCATTTTATCAGGAGCAATCTATAATATTTTCGGACAGAAATCTCATAATTGATTTATGATTTTTATATAGTGCATGATTTTTGATTATTATTTTATTTAATTTAATATAACTATGAGAACCGTTATGACTCGAAAGAATATAATTTTTGATAATATTTTATGGAATATTTCTTTTTTTGTGATTCTAGTCTTAAATATTGTGGCGTGTGGAGATAAAGCTACTTTGTCAGACGATGTCGCTCTTAATTCGATAGAAGAATATCTCAAATCCAATCCAATATATGAAACAGCAAATATAACCATCGGTGAAGTTAAATTTAGCGTTAAAAAAGATAAAAAAAATATTAAAGCATATAAAGAATTAGAAGAAAAAGGGTATTTAATTTTAAATTTAGTAAAACAAAAAAAGAAATTTTTAAGTAAAGACAGTGTATTAACCTATGAAGCTAAATTGACAGATAAAGCTCGTCCATATGTCATTAAACAAAAAAAAGAAACCGTAACGTTGAAATCCTTAGAATATAAACTAGGAGACAAGGAGCAGACCAGATTTGAGTTAACTGGTAAACATTCAGCTAAAGCGGTGATAACTCTTAAAAAAGTAAATACAGATTTTTCACTACTAGGTTACGATAAAAACCCTAATACCAATTTTATAACTAAAACATTTAATTTAAGTTATAAAAAAAATAAAGGTTGGACGGTAACGAAAAGTAAATGATTTATTTTTTCCTTTGATATGTTATAAAGCTAAAATCATAGGGATGATTATCATCCTTACTATGAAATTCTTCAAAAATTTTATTCCATTTTGAAAAGTCGATTTTAGGAAAATACGTATCTGCATCCTTTACTTGCGTATGAACTAAAGTAAGTTCCAATATATCAACATAATCCAATGCTTGTTCATAAATAGTTCCTCCCCCTATAATGTAGGGATTTACATCATTTATATGAGCAGTTTCCATTGCTTCTGATAAAGAAGAAAGCAGAATTACGTTTTCCGGTACCTCATATTCGGGATTCGATGAGATCACTACATTTATACGATTAGGAAGAGGACGTCCTAGAGATTCGAAAGTTTTTCTTCCCATAATTATAGTATGATTTTGGGTTAGACTTTTAAATCTTTTTAAATCTTTTGATAAATGCCAAAGTAATTGATTGTCTTTTCCAATTGCATTATTTTCATCTATGGCTGCAATAATGGTCATGTTAATTGAAATTAAAAATAGATTTAAATATATAAAAAAAAGAGCAAAGTATAATTTTTGCTCTTTTTTTATTAAATTTTATAAATTACTTATTTCATTTTATCTAGCCCATCGGAAATGTATTTTACCTGATCTTTAAGACTTTGATTAGGAAATGAAGTAATGGAAGCCTGCTGCTTCATTTGTAATGACACTTGTATAATTTGAAGCATAAATTTACCAAATTCATAATTTTTAGCTTGAGGGTAAACTTTTACAAAAGCATCAACAATATTTTGTGTTTCAGTAGGATAGTTGCCTTGCATGATAGTTTTTAAACTTTCAATATAAGTATCTGCTTCTTCCTGAGATTCAGATGAAATTAATAATTCTAAAAAGCTCTTTGAAATAATTCCAAGTTTAGAATTATCTTTAGTATAAATTGCAGTTTTAGCAATGGCTGTTGACAAATCTTTACCTGGGTTTTTATCATCAATTTTACTTACTAATTCTGAGGCAGCATTCTTATCTACCTTTAAAATAGCTAGTATACAGGCAGCTTTAACACCATAGGAAGGACTATTGAAAGATTTTATAAATAAATTCTTATATTTTGTAGCATCTATTTTTCCTAATTGTTTAATGGCATTTGCCTGAACTAAAGTTTTAGAATCCGAAGTAGCAATCTTTTCTAATACAGGAGCCGATTTTTGTTTTACGTTAGGATTGGTTTCATCTAATTTTGAAATAGCAAAAGATCGTAATCCTTCAAATTTATCAAAAGAAGCAGCTTTCAATAAAGTTTCCAATGCTCCCGTATGGGAAGTTTGAGCATCAGCTAATTTGCTAAGAGCCTCTTTTCTCGAACTGTATTCAATAGCATAATTATATTGACTTATATATTGCTCAATAGTTTTATCGTCAGTTAATTCACAAAGCAATACTCGATCGGGGTTTATATTAACTAATTGAGGCTTGGTTTTATAAGGAAGTTCAAATGTATTCTTGTCAGTAGCTTTAGCCCAAACATGATGGCGGGTTGCTTTTCCGTTTTCATATATATCAATATCCAAAGGGAATTGAAATTTAAGATTTTGAATTTGAGTAAGAGTTATTGAAACTGTTTTTTGTAACTCATTATAATTATAGGCTACTTTTAATTTAGGATGCCCGTTTCCAAAAAACCATTGATTAAAAAACCAGTTAAGGTCTTTACCGCTCACTTCTTCCCAAGCGAGACGAAGCTGATGTGCTTCAGTTGCTTTATATTCATTATTTTTTAGATATACGCTCATACCGGAAAAAAATGCGTCATCTCCTAAATAGTTTCGCAACATGTGAAGTATCAATCCTCCCTTATTATAGCTTACAGCATCTAACATATCCTCTTTGTCTTTATACTGGAATCGTATGAGATCTTTTTCAAAATCTTCTCTACCATACATATATCCTTTACGTTCCTCATCTCTATGTTCTTCTGCATAGTCTTTACCATATTTATGTTCCAGCCATAAATATTCGGAATAATTGGCAAAAGATTCGTTAACAGGAAGATTGGACCAGCTTTCTGTAGTCGCGAGATCTCCAAACCAATGATGGAATAATTCATGGGCTATTACTGGTTCCCAAGTATTTTTATCAATAAGTTGACCGGGTTTTTGTAATGCACTTTCATCATGTAGCGTGCAGGTAGTATTTTCCATTGCCCCACTTATATAATCTCTTCCCACCATTTGACTGTATTTTTCCCAAGGATAAGGGTATTGTAAAATAGTTGAAAAATATTCGATCATTGAAGGAGTGTCTCCGAAAATTTGTTTGGCATAAGGCTCATATTCTTTGTCTACATAATAATCTACAGGAATATTTTTCCATTTGTCTTTTACTATGGAAAATTCTCCTATCCCCATAAAAAATAAATAAGGAGCATGTTTTTTATCAAATTTCCAGTAATCTGTGCGAGTACCATCGGAATTTTTGGTTTGAGTTTTTAAAACCCCGTTGGATAGAGTCACATATTTATCCGGAACAGTTATATATATTTCTTCTGAAGTTTTTTGATTGGGCTTATCTATAGTAGGAAACCAACAGCTGTTTGATTCGGTTTCTCCTTGAGTCCAAATTTGTGTAGGTTTTTCTTTATTTTCACCTCTAGGATTTATAAAATAAAGTCCCTTGGCATCATGAATGGCTTGACTGCCTTTTTGATTAATGGATCCCGGAATTGCAACATATTTAATATAAACTGTATACGTTTCATTTCTTTTATAAGTCTTGTCCAGAGCTATTTTTAATTTAGTGCCGCTGTAAGAATACTTTAGGGATTTATTACCCGTAAGAGAAACGACGGAAATTTCCATTCCTTTTGCATCTAAAGTTAATGAATCGGTTGGATAAAAGTGTGGCTTTAAAGTTATCCAGGCTTCACCGAAGAGTTTTTCATTAGGGATATCAAACCCTACTTTTAATTTGGTGTGCACTAAATCATTAACCATGGTTGAAGAAGGATGATAATCTGAATAATCCTGAGCTTTCGTAAAATTAATGGCTAAAATAGAAACCAATAAAAGTATACTTTTTTTCATTAAAATTTATTTAAAATTAATTATATATAAAGAAAAATGTGTAGGAAATAATTTTAATTTTTTATTCTAAAAACGCATTTTTTCCATTCTGATTTTTTAAGAATATAAATATACGAGTATAAAAAATATCAGCTAATTTAACTAATTATCTTAATAAACAAAGTTAATAAAGTATTAATACTTAAAAATTGATTTTCCTAATTATAGGATCTTAGATTATATAAGAGTAAAAATTATAAGATGGGTTTCTAAATATATTTAGAAATAAAAACGTCTTATACACTGATTTTTAATTTTTTTAAGTAGAATTAAGATTTATAAAACTAATAGTAATTTAAAATATATATTCAATAAACTAAAAGTTTAATTCATATAAATTTAATTTTAGTAAAATAAGATTGCGTAATATCTTTAGTAATTTCAGAATAAATTTTATTTTGATTGTAATTTAACTCATGTCGTAAGGCTGAAGAATTCAGCTGAATATATAAAGTTTGGTCATCAATAAATATTCGTTGGGTATGATTGGCTATTATAGACCCCATTAAATTTCTCCATTTTTCTTCCATTTCAAGAATAAGCAGTTTTTCTTCCATACCTAATGCCTTAACCAAATTTTTAATGGCTGAATTGCATGTTTGTTCTTTTCTTCTTAAACTCATTAATGTTAAATTTTCAATTTTAAATAAATAAACTTTTACGCTTTATTCAATTTTTAATTTGATAAAATATATGGTCACTTTAAACAACAGTAAAAGGTATGTATTTCTTTAAATTTAACAATATTTTTTAATCAATCCAAGTTTTATTTCAAATAATTAACTATTTGCAGAAAGATTAAAGTTCGAAAATTCGATAATCGGAACTGATTTGCTGTACTATTTTTTCTGTTCTCTCTTTATGAGTGTCTGAAAGAAATATTTGACCGAATTCTTCTTCATGAGCTAATTTTACCAATTGCGCCACTCTGTGATCATCAAGTTTATCAAAAATATCATCCATCAAAAGGACAGGACTTTTTAACGAATATTCTTTAATAGTTTGAAGTTGAGCTAATTTTAAGGCTACTAAAAATGACTTCTGCTGACCTTGAGAACCGAATTTTTTAATGGGATATTGAAACAGCTTAAAAATCAAATCATCTTTATGAATTCCTCCTGTTGTATAAGCAGCTGCCCGGTCTTTGTTCAAATTCTCTTTTAGAAGACTATTCATATCTTTTTCTTCCAAATTTGATATATATTGAATGCTTACCTCTTCCTCTCCTTGCGAAAGGGAAGCATAAAACTTGCGAAATTTAGGAACATATGAACTTATGAATTCGTTGCGTATTCGATGTATTTTAGTTCCGTTTTCAATAAGTTCGGCATCATAAATCTCTAAGCTTATAGCATCGAAATACATATTGGCCAGAAATAATTTTAATAATGCATTTCTTTGTGCAAGAGCTTTTTGATATCTAAGAATTAGATGGAGATAATCGGGATTGATTTGGCTGATCATTCCATCCATAAACTTTCTTCTATATTCACTTCCCTCACTAATTAAGTTACGATCATAAGGGGAAATCATCACACAAGGATATTTCCCTATATGATCGGAAAGTTTATCGTATGTTTTTGAATTTCGTTTGATTATTTTTTTATGTCCTGATTGAACTTGTATCTTGATATTATCTTCATTATTTTCATCCGTAAAGTTTCCTTCAAGAGAAAAAAAATCTTCATGAAAACGAATATTGTTTTGATCTGAATAATTTAAATAACTCTTAGTTAAAGAAAGATAATGAATGGCATCCAAAATATTGGTTTTTCCAACACCGTTATTTCCTACAAAACAATTGATTTTCTCAGAAAAAGTAAAATTTTTTTCTGAAAAATTTTTGAAATTGAATAATCTAAGATTTTTTAGATACATGTATAAGTCTACCTTATTTTCGGATATTCAATTGGATTTACTTCATGCATAATTTCGTATATTTTTTCTATCACATCATCTACTGAAGGCTTTGAAAAATAATCTCCGTCTGATCCATAAGCCGGCCTATGATCCTTAGCCGTAATAGTTTTCGGAGCTGAATCTAAATATTGAAATCCATTCTGCTCTTCAAGTATTTTTTGCAAGATATAAGAGCTGGCTCCCCCTGATACATCTTCATCAGCTATTACCAAACGGTTTGTTTTTTTCAGGCTTTCAACTATTTCATGACTTAAATCAAATGGAATTAATGATTGAATATCAATGATTTCAATATCAATACCTAAAGCTTCTAATTCTTTAGCAGCTTCTGTAACAATTTTCCATGTAGCCCCATAAGTTACTACAGTTATATCTTTACCTTCTCGCGTAATATCAATTTTTCCTACCGGAGTGGTAAACTCTCCTAGATTGGAAGGTAGAGGTTCTTTTAATCGATAACCGTTTAAACATTCAATAAGTAAGCACGGTTCTTCCGACTGTATCATAGTGTTGTAAAATCCAGCCGCTTGTACAAAATTTCTTGGTACCAATATATATATCCCTCTCAAGTAATTAATAATTCCTCCCATAGGAGATCCAGAATGCCATATGCCTTCCAATCTGTGGCCTCGTGTACGGATAATCAAAGGTGCCTTTTGCTTTCCTTTGGTTCGGTAACTCAAAGAAGCCAAGTCATCGCTCATAGTTTGTATTCCATAAAGCACATAGTCCAAATATTGTATTTCAGCAATCGGCCGTAAGCCTCTCATGGCCATTCCCATTCCTTGACCTATTATGGTGCTTTCACGAATTCCGGTATCTGATATTTTTGTAGAGCCATATTTTTCTTGTAACCCCTCAAATCCTTGGTTGACATCACCAATTTTGCCAAGGTCTTCGCCAAAAGCAATAATTTCCGGATATTTTTCAAAAAGTTTATCAAAATTATCTCTTATAACAATCCTGCCATCCACCAGATCCGGATTTTCATTGAATATAGGGGGAACATATGGGACATGCACTGCAGAAAATTGTGTGTCTGTATATAATTTAGAATTATAATTTTCGCTTTCTTTATTAAAGACGATCGTATACCAATTTTGTAAATTAGTTTTAGCTTGCGAATCTTCTTCGCGCACTATGCGGAAAACTTTACGTATAAAATGGAAGATGTCTTTTTTGTAAGGAAGAGGAATTTGTAGGAAATTTTCCTTTTCTAAATTTATAAATGCTTTTTTTACGCTATTTTCAGCTAAATCTGTTATTAAAGATAAGGCATTGTTTTTAAGGACATCTATGTCAGAACGGAACTTATTCCATTCGTTTTTTTGATGTTCCTTAACCATTTGCTTAACTTCATCTTCTAAATGTGTTAATTCTTCCTCAGTGGCAACCTTTATTTTCTGATTATTGATCTGATCGTAAGTTTCATAATCAATAATCCATTCCCTGAATTTTTTAATACAGTCATATTCCTTTTCCCATTCTAGCCTTTCAGCAGATTTATATCTTTCATGAGAACCAGAGCTTGAGTGACCTTGAGGCTGAGTGAGCTCACAGACATGGATAATAACAGGTATATGTTTTTCTCTTGCGAATTTTTCAGCTTGTGCATAAGCTTCAATCAATTCCGGATAATCCCATCCGTGGGCTGTGATGATTTCACAACCTCTGGAATTTTCATCATGGGTACGTTTAAAGCCTTGTAAAAGTTCAGAAAAATCATCTTTTGCCCTTTGCTTAGAAGATTCTACAGAAATTCCATAGCCATCATCCCAAATGGAGAGAACCATAGGAATTTGTAAGGCGCAAGCAGCATTCAAGGCTTCCCAAAAATGTCCTTCGGAAGTGCTGGCATCTCCGATGGTTCCGAAAGCAATTTCATTTCCATGATGTGAAAATTGAATTTTATCTTCGAGTTCAGGACAATTTCTATAAATTTTTGAAGCATAAGCCAATCCGAATAATCGAGGTATTTGTCCGGCAGTAGGAGATAAGTCTGCGGCATTATTTTTTTGTTCCGTAAGAACTTTCCAATTGCCTTCATTATCTACTAAATGGGTAGCATAATGACAATTCATCATCCTTCCACCTGATTCCGGTTCTCTTTCTTCGTCTGTATCAGCATAAAGCTGAGCAAAATAATTTTCAACCGTAATTTCACCCACCGCAAAGGCTATTGTTTGATCACGATAATATCCGGAACGAAAATCTCCATTTTTGAAAACTTTTGCCATCGCAATTTGTGGAAGCTCTTTACCGTCTCCTAATATTGCAAATTTAGCCTTTCCAGAAAGAACTTCCTTTCTTGCTAACAAACTGCTATATCGACTGATTAAGCACAATCGATAATCGTTAAGCACTTCTTTTTTAAATTCTTGAAAGCTTAAACTAGCTTCTGATACAGTTGAATTTATTTCTTTAATCACGAACTATTTTTTAAAAAAAAACAAAGTTACAGATTTTATTCTAACTTAAGCTTTCGAACAATAGTTATATAGGTAAAATTTTTTTGAAAAAAATATTCATAATTTTTATTATATTTATTTTACAAGCTGAAGAATTAATTTATTGGAAAATTAAAAAATTAAGTCAAAAATTATATAGTTAAATTTAGTCTGTTAACCATTATAATTAATAAAATAATAGATAATAGTATTCATTGATGGAGTTAACGTAGATTAGTTATAATATTCAACCAAATAAAAATATAAATTTTTGTATAGCAGAACTTACAGAGTCTTTGATTATATGCCAGAAAAGAAAGGTAAATAAAATAATTTTAAATTAAATCAGGCTAATTTTAAAGATATTAATTTTCACTTATTTGAACGTTTTTTTGAAAGGGAGTAACCAAGAAATATAAATGGGAAGCTATGAAACCAATCCAAAAAAGATACCCTCCTAGATGAAAACGTTCTTTCATAATTTTATGTTCGTAAACAGTTGAAAAATCATGATAGGTGTAGGCTAAACCTAAACAACTTAGAAGTAAAAATAAAAAAAAGATAAGTCTGGATACGGATAAGTGACATAAACGTTTAACCATATATTGCAATAAAATAAAAAATAATTGTAAAGCAAAAATTATCAAAGCTGTTTTCCACCATACTTTTAAAATCTTATATTCCCCGCGAAACAAATTGATTCCCATACGTCCTATCCAAGACATTTTAGAAAGTAATAATCCGATAGATATGGAAAGTACTAACTCGAAAAGTACTAATAGGGATAATCTTTTCATAATATTTGATTATGGCAATAGGCTTATTTCACTATATGTGGTAAAAATAAAAATAAACTATGAAATGAATAAATTTTTCGATAAAATAATTAATCTTTCCAAGCAATACCTTGTCTAATTAAGATAAGCAAATAGAAGCAAATTTGTGAACAAAAAATCAAAAAAAAATAGCGCTTAATAAATAAAAAAAACACTTGGAATCAATTAATAAAAACATATATATTTGAAGCCATTTTACTTATAAATATGGGCACTATGAGAAATTAGGTTAGGATATTCGATAAAGTTCAATGAAACGAATGTATACTGAATTAAATTTAATAATTAGTTAAGAAAAATTATAGAGAAGTGCTTTATGATAAAAAAATATTAATTTAAAAATTAAAATGATGAAAACAGTAAGAAAAATTTTAACAGGAATTTTGTTAGGAAGTATTTTAGTTTCATTTACAAAATTTCCTTTAGATTCATCCCCTAAAGAGAAGGAAAATGATCCCGGAAAAGAATTAGCAAATTTTCCGGAGGCAAGTACTGGTATGGTCAGACATGTAATTCTTTTAGATAAAAAAACAAATGAAAATTTATATAAAGTAGAAATTATCCCGGGAAAAGTAATGAAAGTAGATTGTAACAAACATACTTTAATGGGAAAAACAGAGGAAAAAGAATTAGAAGGATGGGGATATACCTATTTTGAATTTTCTTCAGATGGAGAAACTCTTTCAACACGTATGGCATGCCCAAATTCAAATGATGTTGAAAAATTTGTTTCTTCACAATCTACAAATGTCAGCTACAATAGTAAATTACCGATCGTTATTTATGCGCCTAAAGGGTATACCATTAAATATAGAATTTGGGAAGCA
>NZ_JAMBJZ010000045.1:0-16517 GCF_025291155.1 Apibacter sp. | reverse complement strand
GGATTTAGGAATGACCCGATTATTCGGAGGATTTTCCACCTATTTTTATGAAGCTTATGATAAGGCCTATCCATTAACTAAAGGATGGGAAGAACGTATATCCTATACCCAATTGTATCCGTTATTAGTGCACTCAATTTTATTTGGTAGTTACTATTTAGAAGAAGTTAAAAATATTTTAAGTGAATTTAAATAATAATTATTTCCTAAGAATTTACTTTTGAACCATCCAATTTATTTCTTTTGTAAACTAAACTGGAAACTATTATGCTTGCCTCATATAATAGGTATAAGGGACAGGAAGCAACAAGCATGGAGGGAATATCACCCGGAGTTATAAATCCTGCAAGAATTAAGATAACAACCAATGCGTGTCTGCGGTATTTTTTCAAAAATTTAGGTGTTAGTATACCAATGCTTGTCAAAATGTAAACGATGATAGGAAGAAGGAAAATTATTCCCATACCTAAAACTGTCTGTAATAAAATTCTTATATAGCTGGAAAGATCTATATTTACTTTAATTGTTTCGGAGATATTGAAAAAATAACCAAAATGCATGGTTAGCGGAGTCACAAAAAAATATCCGAAACAACAACCGATAATGAAAAGAAAATAGGTACTTAAATAAAATAGCAACGAATTTTTCTTCTCGTTAGGTTTTAATCCGGGAGAAATAAATTTCCACATTTCATAAATAACATATGGAAACACTAAAATAAATCCTCCCACCACAGAAACATAAAAGGCAGTATTTAGTTGTTCGAATATTTTACGAACTTGTATAGGAAATTCATCAGGCATTTCGAATACATCTGAAGAACTAAATAGCCGACCTATCGCATTCATCAACTTAAAGGTAATAAAATCTTTATGAATCGGACCAAAAATAATATGATCCATAACAAAATGAATTTTATATCCGACTAAGCATGCTCCCAAACATATAGCTACTAATGAACGTAAAATGTGTTTTCTTAATACGCCAACATGAGCTAGAAACGGCATGCTTGCATTATCATTTGCTTTCTTTTTAGCCATTCAGTTCTTTCAGTTAATAAAGATACTAATTTATTTAATTTTATTTAAAACCATTATCCAAAAGGGTATGCAGATCAATAATGCCGACATAATTTTCTCCATCTAACACTACTAACTGGCCAATTTGATTGTTCTTTAGCTGTTCAAAAGCATGACTGGCTAATTCATTTTTCTGAATGGTTTTAGGGCTTACCGACATTATATCTTTAGCGATGATTTGATTATAGTCTACATCTTTGGCTAAAGTTCTTCTTACATCTCCATCAGTAATAACTCCTCTCACTTTATTATGTTCGGTTACAACAGTAATTCCATAAGAGGAATATGTTAAAGAATTTATTATTTCTTTAAGATGAGCAGATTGTGGTATTTCCGGTCTTCGATCAGGCTTTACTAGCTGTTCGACTTTTAATAAAAGTTTTTTACCTAGAGCTCCTCCCGGATGATATTTGGCAAAATCTGAAGATTTGAAATTTTTAGCTTGAAGTAGGGCAACGGCCAAGGCATCTCCCAATGCTAGTTGAACAATAGTAGAAGTAGTAGGTGCCAGATTATTAGGATCTGCTTCTTTTTCAACATAGGTATCAAGAACCACGTTGGCGAGTTCTGCCAATAAGCAATTTTTGTTCGAAGTCATTGCTATTAAAACGGACGAATAATCTTTAAGAAAAGGGACAATTTCCTGAATCTCAGATGAGGTTCCACTGTTAGAAATGCAAATTATTACATCATTTTTATCTATAATTCCTAAATCACCATGTTTAGCTTCAGCCGCATGTAGAAATTGAGAGGGAGTACCGGTTGAATTAAAAGTTGCTACTAATTTATTAGCTATATGAGCACTTTTTCCAACGCCGCATAAAATCAGTTTACCTTTACAATCAAGTATATAGCGAACTGCTTTGATAAAATTATTGTCCAAACGGCTGTATAATGATTGTAATTCAGTTATCTCAAATAATATAGTATCTTTGCCTGCTTTTAGTATCTTTTGATCATCCAAAATAAATAATTTTTTTTTGTTTAAAAAATTTGTTGTATTTTTAATTTAATAAACAGCAAATTTAAAAAAAAACTAAAGTTTAAGAATGAAATCTTTGGAAAAAGACTTGCCTAAATTATTAAAAAAATATTTTGGTTTTAATTCATTTAAGGGGCCGCAAGAAGAAGTAATTACTAATTTGTTGGGCGGCAATGATGTATTTGTATTAATGCCTACAGGTGGAGGAAAGTCCTTATGTTACCAGTTACCTGCCTTATTATTGGAAGGAACTGCAATTGTAGTTTCTCCTTTAATAGCGTTAATGAAAAATCAAGTTGATGCTGTGAGAGGAATCTCATCTTGTGAAGGAATAGCACATGTGCTTAATTCCTCATTAAATAAAACTGAAATTAAAAAAGTAAAAGATGATATACTATCCGGTACGACAAAATTGCTTTATGTTGCGCCCGAATCTCTTACTAAAGAAGAATATATAGAATTTTTAAAAACTATAAAATTATCATTTTTTGCTATTGATGAAGCTCATTGTATTTCAGAATGGGGACATGATTTTAGACCTGAATATAGAAATTTAAGATATATAATTGAAAAAATCGGTAAAACGCCTATTATTGCCTTAACCGCTACGGCAACTCCTAAAGTACAAGATGATATTCAAAAAACCTTAGGAATGACAGGAGCTAAGATTTTCAAATCTTCTTTTAATAGGCCTAACCTATATTACGAAATAAGATCAAAAATCAATCCTGAAAAGCAGATTATAAAATATATTAAAGAAAATCCGGGTAAATCCGGTATAATTTATTGTTTGAGTAGGAAAAAGGTTGAAGAATTGGCTGAATTATTAAAGGTTAATGGCATAAACGCTTTACCTTACCATGCAGGGTTAGATAGCAAATCCAGAGCAGCTCATCAGGATAAATTTTTAATGGAAGAAACAGATGTGATATGTGCAACCATTGCCTTTGGAATGGGTATTGATAAGCCCGACGTACGTTTTGTTATTCATTATGATATTCCTAAAAGTTTAGAGAGTTATTATCAAGAAACGGGGCGTGCAGGTAGAGATGGTGGTGAAGGTTATTGCCTAGCATTTTATGATTATAAAGACATTGAAAAACTTGAAAAATTCCTTGCATCCAAACCCGTTTCAGAAAGAGAAGTCGGCTTACAATTGTTGCAAGAAGTGGTAGGCTATGCAGAAACCTCTATGTCCAGACGTAAATATTTACTTCATTATTTCGGTGAAGAATTTGATGAAAAAAACGGTTTAGGAGCTAAAATGGATGATAATTCCATGAATCCTAAAATTTTAGTAGATGTATCTGATGATATGAAGCAAATGCTTTCTGTCGTGGAAAAAACGAAAGAAAAATTAAAATTAAAAGATTTAGTGAATGTAGCCGTTGGAAAAGAATCAGCCATAACCAAATCGTATAAACTTAGCTTAGAAGATTATTTCGGATTTGGAAAAAATAAATCCGATAATTTTTGGAAATCTATTATACGCCAAGCTATTGTAAATAATTTTCTTTTAAAAGATATTGAAACTTATGGCATTCTTAAATTATCTTCTTTCGGTAAAGATTTTATAAAAAATCCTAAAGAGATTCAAATTGCAGAGGATATTGACTTTGAAAAAGAAATGGAAACATCAGTTGCTACGCCTATAGCCGCAGTAAGTAATGCATTAGATAAGAAGTTATTTGATGATTTAAAAGAAATACGAAAAAGAGTAGCGAAAAAGAATGCTATTCCTCCATTTGCAGTTTTTCAAGACCCTAGTTTGGAAGATATGGCCTTACACTATCCTACAACTATTTCAGAGTTATCTAACGTTTTTGGAGTAGGAGAGGGGAAAGCAAAAAAATTCGGAAAAGAATTTGTAGAATATATAGCCAAATATGTTGAAGAAAATGATATTGAAAGACCAAATGATTTAATAATAAAACAAGTAGCTAATAAATCATCTCATAAAGTTTTTATAATTCAAAGTACGGATAGGAAATTAGACTTTGAAGATATTGCCAAGGCAAAAGATTTAACAATAAATGATTTGCTAGGCGAAATGGAAAGTATTGTTTATCAGGGAACTAAATTAAATATTGGCTATTATGTTGATGAACTATTAGATGAAGAACAGCAAGAAGAAATAATTGATTTTTTAATGGAGTCTGATAGCGATAAAATGTCTGTTTTACTCGAGGAATTTGGTGATGATTATTCTGAAGATGAATTAAGAATCATGAGAATTAAATTTATAAGTGAAGTGGCAAACTAGCATCAATGAAAAAATTGTTACTAGTTTTTCTCTTCATTTCATATTTAAAAATACCAAATAATTTTTTATTTAGTTATTTAGTATTTTTTTGATATTAAATAATTTTAAAATAAACCGTGGATATTGGCCTCTACCTTGTCTATAATTATTCCTAAATCTTCCTTATTATCAACAAAGTCCATATTATCTACATCAATGATTAATAATTTTCCTTCCTTATAATTGGAAATCCATTCTTCATATTTTTCGTTCAATCGTAGAAGATATTCAATGCTTATGGACGTTTCGTACTCTCTACCTCTTTTTTGAATTTGATTAACTAATGTCGGAACGGATGCACGAAGATAGATAAGCAGATCCGGTGGTTGGATATAATCTTTCATTAAATTAAAAAGATTCAGATAATTATTATAATCTCTGGTTTGCATAAGTCCCATTTCATGAAGATTGGAAGCAAAAATATACACATCTTCGTATATGGTTCTGTCTTGAATTATATTTTTTTTATTTTCTCGAATTTCTTTTATTTGCTTAAATCGTGAACTTAAAAAATAGATTTGAAGGTTAAAAGACCATTTAGCCATATCATAATAAAAATCATCTAAATAGGGATTTTGATCTGCATCTTCAAATTGAGCAATCCAGTGATAATTATTAGCTAATAATTTGGTTAAAGTAGTTTTTCCTGCTCCTATATTTCCGGTGATGGCAATATGCATTATAAATAAATTTATTATTCTGTTTCTATTTTGTAAAGGTACATAACCTTAGATTTCCATAGAAATAAATATTTATTTAAAATATAATATTTTCCCCCGACCATCGGTAAACGTATTTGTATTGGGGCATTTTCAAAATCATAATAATATAGAAAATCTTTATTGATCCAATAAAAATTCTGTTCATTCCAACCGTAGATATCGAGATGCGGAATGTCATAAGTATACACATTTTTATTGTTTTGCTTAACTATTTTATAATTATTTGATTCATTAGAAAACTCTTTTGATTTTAAAAGTATAAATTTCGATTGTTTGGAACTATAGATATCTTTTTTTATATAATTTTCAAGTAATTCATGGGGTAATGCATTCGAAGAAATTATATCTTTTTGAACTCTATAATCATATTGAATAAAACTCTCAGATTTTAATTCATCAAAGTAGAGTAGGGACCTATTATTTTTTACATATATAAGTTCGGGGTTTATAATTTGATTTGAGAAAATTGATATTCTATCTTGAGTACTGATTAACTTATCATCGTAAAAATCAAGAATATTGTTGAATTTATCCAGAACAACCAAAAATAGGGGATTTACTATGAAAAGTTTTTTTAAAGAATCAAAATTTTGCAGAATATATTTATTGTTAGAATTCTTATCGTATTTTAATAAGGAGTTATCTTTTTGTGAAACAAAGTAAAAAGAGTTGAAAATATCTGCTTGATAAAAAGTGTATGAATCAGAAACATCCAGAGTAATACTGTCTGTTAAAACCAATTGTTGTCCGTAAACTATGGGCATGAAAGTAAATAAGGTAAATAATTTAATTAATCTATACATATAACCGTAAAAGTAATGAAATAAATTTAGTTAACTAAATTCAATTATTACATTGATATTTTTCCAATAATAAGGTATGAATAAAGGATCTTTGTTAATTTTTTATTTGATGAAAGCTTTTAGATCGTCTCAAATTAATAGTATCTGTGAAAGTATAAACTGTTTTTAATTTTTTAAATTTGCCATATTTAAAAAATTAAATGAAATACACAGAATACCATTTTCATATAAGCCCATTAGAACCATGGAGAGATATTTTATTAGCCTATCTCTCAGAATTACCCTTTGAAAGTTTTGTTGAAACTGAAACAGGATTTTTGACCTATATAAAAGTTGAAGAAGAAGAGGAACAATTAATTAAAGAGTTGCCAATAATGTCTTCATCAGATGTATCTATTACTTATGAAAAAAAATTATCTCCGGATATAAATTGGAATGAAGAGTGGGAAAAGAATTTTCCGCCTGTAATCATTGAAAATCAGATTTATTTATATGCAGATTTTCATCCTATCCGTAATGAATTTCCTTTTCCGATAAAAATAGAGCCGAAAATGTCTTTTGGAACCGGTCATCACGAAACGACATATAATATGCTTCATACCATGTTGTCCATGAATTTTGAAGGAAAAGAGGTGTTGGATATGGGAAGCGGAACTGGTGTATTGGCTATTTTTGCTAAAATGAGAGGTGCTCATTATGTCGAAGCTATTGATATTGATGAATGGTCTTATGGTAATGCTTTGGAAAACTCAAAAAAAAATGGGGTTGATATAGACATAAAATTAGGTGATGCTAATTTATTGGGAAATCATGCATTTGATATAATTTTAGCGAATATTAATAAAAATATTTTATTAAAAGATATGTCAAAATATGCCGAAAATTTACTTCCGAATGGACAATTACTAGTTAGTGGGATTTTTGAGCATGATTTTGATGACATTATTGCAGAATCATCTAAATATGGCTTAAAATTTGATCAAAAATTAAACAGAAACAATTGGATTTCAATTTTATTATATAAAGATGATATACAATAATCTACCCAAATGGAAAGAACAGGAAAGTGTTGATACAGTTGTTGAAGAAGCTGTTCCACATGTGATTGTTTTGCATAATGACGATCATAATACTTTCGATTATGTAATTGATTGTTTAATAGAAATATGTGAGCATACCTTGGAACAAGCTCAGCAATGTACATTCTTAGTACACTATAAAGGAAAATGTGAAGTGAAAAAAGGTTCTTTAGAAAAGCTCATACCTATAAACCGAGCTTTACTACAAAAAGGTCTTACTTCACAAATTGTATAAAGAATTTACTCTAAATAAATAAGTGTTCTAATATAACTCTTTACAATTAAATTATCATATTAAATAATTCTCTTTATATATATGATTTTTTATTGAAATTTATCCGTATATAGAAAAGGGAATTATATTTTTTTAATTACTCCATACTTTTAACATATTCTAGTTTTTTTAAAATTTAAATTTTTGAGAAAAAAGATAAATTTTACCATATAGCGTTAGTAAATAGAGTTCTAAAATCTTTTTAAATTAATTCTAATTAAAAAAGGAAATTAGTTAGGAATAGATCATTTTTTTAAGTAAATTAGTTGCTAGAAAAAATACGTTGATGAAAATATTAGTAGCCATTAGTAGCGTACCGGATACGACATCTAAAATAAATTTTACAAACGATAGTAAGGAATTCGATAAAAATGGAATTCAATATATAATAAATCCTCAAGATGAATATTGTTTAAGTAAAGCTTTGCACTTACAAGAAAAGCTTGGGGCAGAAATAACTATTATATCAGTAGGAGATGCTTCGGTAGAACCGGTAATGCGAAAAGCATTAGCTATTGGAGCCAATAATGCCATACGTATAAATGAGGAACCTAAGGATAGTGAATTAGTAGCTAAAGAAATAGCTTCTGTTGCAAAAGAGGGTGAATATGACTTAATTCTTTTAGGAAAAGAATCGATAGATTATAATGGGGGAGTAGTTCCCGGATTAGTGGCTGCTGAATTAAATTATCCTTTCGTAAATGCTGTTACAGGCTTGGAAATCGAAGGAAAAACAATTCAGGTTACTCGCGAAATAGATAATGGAAAAGAAACAATTTCCATAGAATTACCCGCTGTTTTAGCCGGGCAGGAGGGGGTTGTTCCGGAAAATCAATTAAAAATTCCTAATATTAGAGGCATTATGTCAGCGAAATCTAAACCATTCCAGGTAATTGAACCTAAATTTTCCGGAAATAAGGTTTCCATTATTGAATTTGAAAAACCTGCTTCAAGAGCTAATGTCGTTTTAATTGATAAAGATAACTTGGATGAATTAGTTCGTCTTCTTCATGAGGAAGCTAAAGTTATTTAAATATTTCTATTTACTAATTTTTAACCGATATTTAAAAAATGATTTACGTATATATAGAGAATTCTCAAGGAAAATTTAAAAAAGTTAGTTATGAAGTTATATCTTATGCAAAAAATTTAGCCGATTCATTAGGTGATTCTGTTACAGCAATCACTATTAATGCTGAGGATTCTTCAGAACTTTTATTTACATATGGAGCATCTAAAGTTTTAAATGTTAAAGATGAGTCTTTGAAGTCATTTAATCCAAGAACCTATGCTTCGGTAATTTCTAACTTAATAGATGGTAATTATATATTATTTTCTCATACTAATGAGAGTGTTTCTATAGCTCCTTACATAGTAAAAGAAAAATCGGCAGCTTATATAACTCAAACTATTTCAGCTCCTCTTTCAACTTCTCCTTTTAGAGTAAAAAGATCTGTTTTTTCAGGAAAAGGAATTGCTGTTGTAGAAACGGATCAATCAACTATAGTGCTTACCCTTTCCGTAAATTCTGTAGGTGCTAAAGAAAGTCCTGTTTCGGGTATAGAAGAAAAAATTGTTTTAAATACACCTATAGATTCTAATTATATTGTTAAAAATGAAGAAGTTAGCTCAGATAAACTAGATGTAAAAGAAGCTGAATTAGTTGTAGGTGCAGGAAGAGGTATGAAAGGTCCCGAAAATTGGGGAATTATTGAAGATTTAGCGAAAGTATTGGGTGCTGCAACGGCATGTTCAAAGCCAGTTGCCGATTTAGGTTGGAGGCCTCATTCTGAACATGTTGGTCAAACAGGTAAAATTATTTCTCCAAAATTATATATAGCCATTGGCATATCGGGGGCCATTCAGCATTTAGCAGGAGTTACTAAAAGTAAAACTATTGTTGTAATTAACAATGATCCTCAATCTCCTTTTTACAAATCTGCTAATTACGGAGTAGTTGGAGATTTATTTGAAATCGTTCCAGAATTGACAAAAAAATTAAAGGATTTTAAAGGATTGCATTGATTTAACTTAGTTTATTGTTCTGTAGAACTATTATTAATATATCTTGATATCTAATATTATTAAACTTAAGTTAGAATAAAAAAGATATTTGGTGAATTTATATGTTATAAAATGGATACAGTGTCCTTTACTTTATGAATTGTAATATTTTTATTTCTAACTTTTTCTTTGTAATAATTTTTATCTGCTATATATATTATTTTTTCCATATAACAAAAAACATTACCCAGTTTATTGGTTATGTGCAATTTCTTATTTAAAGTGATTTCATTATTTTTTTTAACAGATTCTTTAATTTGTTCTATTTCTTCTCTTTGGAATTCAAATATTGCTATTGCTTTTTGATTTATCGGCTTAATATATTCAGCTGAAACCGATTTATCCCAGATAATATATTCACTTCCTAATATATGTATAAGTTGTAGCATATATATGGGATCTGTTGCTGATAGGATACTACCTCCAAACATAGTACCTGCATAATTCCTATTTTTATAAGATAAGGGAATTTCTACAATTATTTTATATACATCTTCAGAGACATATTTGATATTTCCAGTTGTTCTTATATATAACGGTGAAATATTAAAAAAATATTTATATATAATTGATGGTTTAAAAACAATTGAAAGGAACTTGTTTATTTTCTTATACATCAGAATTAATGTCTTTAAATGTATAAAAATAAAGTTTAAAAATTAATAAACCAAATGGACTATAAGAATAAAAAACAATGAAAGGAAATTATTGAGGAAAATAAGGTTTTCCAACTTTTGGAATTGTAGTATTAGTTTTATTTTTTCTGGATTTATAAATTAAAATATTTTTATCGAAAATAGATAGGATTTGAAAATAATTATTGTGATCGTAATAAAATTTTAAATTGTGATTAAGATAGATATATAGTATAAAATCATTGATCTCATTTTTTTTAAGACCTAATTCTTCAAAGTAATTATCTCCAAAATATTCTCTTATATTTTTTATGTTATTGGATTGTTCTTCAAAAATTGATAGTCGCTCTTTTCGCTTAGCATCTCCGGAAATAAAGTCTAAAATTCCTTCAATACCAAATTTCATGGATGATACTTTTGCTAATTCAGAATCAATATCCGTACTTCCATCCAATTTTTGCGTAGGGTTTAAATTTCCTAATTTCTTTAATATTTTATTGGTTTTATTCATCATTGGAATTCTTTTTACATCCAATTCAATGCTTCCATATGTTTTAAAGGGACTGATATAAATATCTTCTAATTGCTTTTCTTTAATATCTAATTGGATTTTCATTTCCAGTTTGGTAAACATTTCTTGAGTAACTAAAACAGTTCTTTTTTCAATATTATAAGATTGAAACATTATAGGATCGCCGATTTGCGCAGGAATGGTAAAATTTCCGGTAATATCGGTTAAGATTGTATAATTAGTAGAAAGATTTTTTACATAAATACCCGAAACTGTTTCATAATGTTGATCTAATATATACACTTTACCTTTAATTTGTTTTCTATCTTGAGAAAATATTGTAATTGTAAATATTAGTAAAAAATAAGTATAGAAAAGTTTCATATATATATTTTACTTAACAAAAATACATTAAAATCAATAAATATTTAACACATATGAAAAAAATAATTGATTATATTGAGAAAAATTATAGTTTTATTTTTTTCCGGTTAAAAAGTTTTTATAATTTGTTGATAGGAGTTCTTTTATTGGGATAAATTGAAACCAACTGTTAGCTAGCAAAAATAAAATTAAAATTATTCCCGGTTTAGTGAATAAATTAATAAGATTATTAGAGAAATCAGGTAAATAATATACAACTATCACACTTATAATTCCTGTTAGAAAAATATAGATATTATCTTTAGAAAAGGGATGTATACCAAACTTTCGATAGTTGAATTCTAACTTAATTAAATTAAATAAGGTCAAAGATATTGCTGTGGCTAATGCTATTCCTTCAATACCCAATTTAAAATATGTGATAAAAATGATATTCGATATAATAGTAAATACGGCGAGAAATAACATAGCATAAATATTGAATCTGAAATATTTAGAATAGGAAATTATATTACTATTAAAACCTGTAGCTAAATCAAATAAGGTGGCTGCTCCTAGAATGTATATAATAATTTTTGCATCTGCCAATTCTTTACCATTTTTCATAAAAATAAATAAATAATCGATTCCTGCTAAGATACAAGCTAATAAGATAGTACCGAAAAGAAACAAAAATTTAGATACCTTTTTATAAAATTCATTTAATTCATCCAACTTATTATTTTCAAGTTTCTCTACTATAATAGGTCCCGAAATAGTAAATATTCCCATTAAAGGAACGGTAAGAAAACCTACAATAGAAGTTAATATTGAATAGATACCGTTTTGTTTAAAATCGAGTAGTTCAGGTATCATTAAATTATCAATTTGTAGTGCCAGCCTATTTCCGATACTTCCAAGAACTGAAAATAAACAGAAATTAAACATGTTTGATCGTAGGGTTTTATCTCGAAGAATGCTCAATGACCCGCTTTTTTTATCTTTATTCAGTTTTATGAAGTAATAAAACATTCCTACCATTGCTAAAGTAAAAAAAGAAGTAAATAAGTAGAGAGCTTTTTTTTGTGATATACCTAAATAAACACAAGAAATAAAAGCAGTTAAAGCTCCTAGCTTTGGAAAAAAATTTTCAAAAATTCCCGGTACAGTAATTCGTTTTAAATTCGATATATATTTAGATAAAAGCTGGGTTAATGCAAGCGATAAAGCTACCGGTATTATATATTGCTTCATATTCCAAGAATCGGAAACTTTAATGTTTGGAAATATTTGTGCAAATAGCCAATAAATAAATGTTATAAAAATAAAATTAATTAAAACAAATTGGATCGAAACCCAAAGAAAATCTAAATGTTGATTTTTAGTTTTTAATTTTTGATGATATTTTATATTCGCATAGCTAAGACCAAAGAGAACAAATGGACATATAATTTCTGCTGATGGTTGTATAAATCTAAGTTTACCTAGGAATTCCGGATTAGAAGGATATATGAATATTGTTGAAAATGTACCTAATAAAAAGCTAAGATAACTGATAATACTATATTTTATTCCTTGACGTGCTACAATGCCCATTTAATTTATGCTAAATACGTTTTCAATTTGTTCTTTTCGGTTTACTCTGATTTTTTCTGAGAAAAGTAATTTTATATAGTGACCTATTAATGTATTAAATAATAAGATAGAATTTTTTATAGATAATGTTTTACTATAATATTTAGGAATGCCCCAAACGTTTATCAGCGCTCTGGCATATGCTTTCCATAGATTATTATTCGGATTTAAAAATATACTATCTAACTTTATCATAGACAATTTTTGAATTTTTTTGAAATCTGTTGTTTTCTGTCTATCATGATTGGCTTTAGCATTTTTTAATATGCCTATTTTCTTTCCGTAATAAACGACGCGATTACAATAATTTTTATCCTCACCGTAATGTATAAAATACGGATTAAATAATCCCACCTTTTCAATACAATCTTTGCTTATTAACCAAAAAGCCGCATTAACAAAATCAGTTTCATAAATTTCGTCTGATATTTCTCTGCTTTTAGCTAGATATTCTTTAAAATTAAAATCAATAACAGAGAAATTATTCGTGTAATGTATAGGACTTACAATACCATAAGTTGGATTTTTTACGGAAAATTCAACCAATAATTGTAAGCAGCTTTTATCTACCCAAGCATCTTGATTAATTAAAAAGTAATAAGAGTATTTTTTTTCTTTATATAATTTTTTTAATAAAAAATTATTCGCTTTTCCAAATCCTAAATTACAATCGCTTTTGATTACAGAAACATTCGGATAAGATTTAATAATATTTAAAGTATTATCCGTCGAATTATTATCAATTATATAAATATCTGTAAGTATGCTAGATGCAAGTAAAGAATCCAAACATTTTTTTATCCATTTTTCACCATTATAGGTAACAATTATACTTACAATGTTGTACATTTACATGATATAAAAACTTATACAAATATATAAATAAAAAAATATTGAAAACCTTATGATAACAAGAGTTCAAGTTTTAAATTACATTATTAAAAATTATGACGTTGAAAATTATTTGGAAATTGGTGTAAATCGAGGAAAGTGCTTTTTTAATATAATAGGGGCAAAAAATAGATATGCTGTAGATCCTTATTTCAATTTTAGTTTTATAAAAAAAATTAGATATTTATATAAGAATCCGCATAATTTTAAAAATAAATTCTTTGAGATGACTAGCGATCAATTTTTTGAAGATCATCATACACTTCTCAAAAAAAATCCTATAAATCTTACGTTTATTGATGGATTGCATACTTATCAACAATCGCTTAAAGATACATTAAATGCTTTAAAATATTCCTCCGAAAAGGGTGTTATTATTTTACACGATTGCAATCCACTTGATAAAATAGCTGCTTATCCTGCTGCAAATATAGAAGAAGCTAGAATAAAATTATCCTCAGATAAAAATTGGAAAAATATTTGGAATGGAGATGTTTGGAAAACAATCGTTTTTTTAAGAAAAAACCATCCTGAGTTAACCGTTTCAGTTTTAGATACCGATCATGGCCTTGGAGTTGTTCAAAATAAACCTTCCAATGAGGTTTTACCTTCCGTTTTTAATTCTATTATTACTGAAGATATACCCAATTTGGATTATACTTTTTTAGACACCTATAGAAACGATCTTTTAAATCTTTGCTCAATTGATGATTTTTTAAAAAATTAAATATTTTACAATCAACAAATTTTAAAGATATCAATACTTAAATTTTTTCATGATTTGATTCCAACGAAATTTTTGTATAAATTTTATTTCTTGATCGTTTATAGCTCGTTCCTTTTTTAATTTTTCAAAAGAAAGAAAAGTTTTAAATGAAATAAAAAAATGGTATATTGATTTATCTTTCCATGAGGCTTTTGCGCAGGATATAAAAGCTAACCTCTTATTAAGACCGATATTATAAAAATATTCACCCAACTTTTTTGCTTTAGTAGACTTATATACATGCGCCGTTGGCTTTACATGTTTTACGCATAGATCATTAATAACTTTCACTTCCCAATGATGCATATGGGCTAATAAAATATCCAGATTATCCCATCCTAATGTCATCCGAATACCGCCAATGTCAATGAAACATTCTTTTCTATAAGTTTTTATAGGCCCTCTAACATGTTTTTTATTAGAAATATTTTCATAAACCCAATTATTCCCTTTTTTAATGTATACTAAACCACCAATAATACCTACATTTGGATTATTCTGTAATTCTTTGACAATAATTTCAAAATAGTTATCAGGAATAATAATATCTGCATCCAATTTAACTATACTGTCGTATTCTTTCCAAGAAAGAGAATTTAATCCTTCATAAAAAGTTTTTACTACTTTGGCTCCCGGTCTATGCTCTGATTTATTTACTAAATTAATGAGATGGAATGCTGGCTTATCTTTGATAAATTCTTCTATAATTTCTTTGGAATTATCTGTAGAAGAATCATTGACTAAAATCCACTTAATGTTTTTATAGGTTTGTTTATGAAATGAAATTAAGCACTCCAATATATGTTTAGATTCATTAAATACCGGGATAACAACTAAAATTTTCAAAGGAAGTAATTTAGGTCTAAATAATATATTACTTTACAATGTTTTTAAAACATATTTTTCAAGCCTATCCGCGATAGCTCTATCATTAGATAAACGCGGAAGCTTATTTTGTCCTCCTAGTTTACCTATTTCTTTCATATAATCGTTGAATCCATTTTTTTTAATCATAGAAACCTTTAAAGGTCTTAAAATCGCACCGGAAATAAGATCGTTATAATAAGTATTTCTTTTTCGTAAAGCATTATCAAGTATAAATTCAAATTCTGAAATGGAAACCGGTGGTTTTTCAAATTCTATAAACCATTCATGGTATGGTAGGCCTTCCAAAGGATTTACCTGAGGAGCCAGAGTAAATTCTTGAACAATACATCCGGTCGATTCCATCGTCTCTTTAATGGATTCTTCTACCTCGAAAGAAATTACATGTTCTCCAAAAGCAGAGGTAAAATGTTTTGTTCTACCTGTAACTATGATTTTATAAGGATTCTTACTAATAAAACGTACCGTGTCTCCTATTTCATAAGCCCATAATCCAGCATTAGTAGTAAGAATAATGGCGTAATCCGTATCTAGTTCTACTTGTTCTAAGGTAAGTCTTTTAGGATTGGATTTACCTAATTCTACGGTAGGAATAAACTCATAGAAAATTCCATGATTAAGCATCAGTAATAATCCATCACTATCTACATCTTCTTGAAAAGCAATAAAACCTTCAGAAGCAGGATATGTTTGTATGATATCAAGCTTTCTTCCAATTAATTCATAGATTTTCTCTTCATAAGGTTTATAACTGACCCCTCCGGTAACAAGTACTTGCAAGTTTGGAAATATATCACCTACAGATTTTCCTGATTTAACTATTAATTTCTCAAAATACATTACTAACCAAGGGGGAATACCACTAATTAAGGTCATATTTTGAGAAATTGTTTCTTCTACAATTTTATCTACTTTCGTCTCCCAATCTTCAATGCAATTAGTTTTCCAAGAAGGCATACGGTTATACTGAAGATATTTAGGTACGAAATGAGCTGATATTCCTGAAAGTCTCCCTGTCATAATACCATGGTTATTTTCCAAAACAGGGCTTCCTTGTAAAAATATCATTTTTCCATTTATAAAATTCGGATTCCTTTTCCTGTAAATATAATGCAGTAAAGCACTTTTTGCACCTTCAATATGAAAAGGCATTGATTCTTTTGAAATCGGAATGTATTTAGTACCCGATGTAGTGCCCGAGGTTTTAGCAAAATAAAGCGGCTTTTTAGGCCATAGAATGTTCGTATGGCCGGATTTAATTTTTTCAATATAGGGCTTTAAACTTTCATAATTTTGTACAGGCACCTGATTTTGAAAGTCGGAAATAGATTGTATTTGAGCAAATGAAAAATCATTGCCGAAATTTGTATGTTGTGATTCTCTGATAAGTTTTTGAAACCAATAATTTTGCACTTTTACAGGATTATTAATCCATTTATTTTCATTTTTTATATGCATGGATGCCCATCCTTGTGCAATTTTTTTCTTTAAAAACCCCATAGTAAATTGAATGAATTTTTCACTTA
>NZ_JAMBJZ010000044.1:0-16847 GCF_025291155.1 Apibacter sp. | reverse complement strand
ATTTTCTTTCAATTGGATATATAATAGTGATTTTTTGCAGATTATTATGTATTAATTTAAAAAAATATAGAATTATCTATTTACCTTCAGTTTTAACTTTTATAATGTTTTTTTTAGGGTGTGATGCTCTTAGATGGTTTTCTAATATGTGTATTTCTCTTTACATATTCTTACTATGTATTTTAGTAACTAATAAAGATAATATAAATGAAAGGAAAATAATTGATAAAAATTTCAGCAATGATATTTATTTCTTAATATTTTTACTTTTAGCCATGATGCCATTGAAAAAATTAGGAGTTTTGTGGTGGTAATATTTTATACCTTTCATAATATTTTCTATAAAAAATCTAATTTATTTTGTGATTTTTAGTTTCATATAATATTGATAATCTATTTTTTTTAATATATATAATTTTTTGTGTAATTATATTTTTTGATTTATTTATAGTTGTTAGTCCAAGTATTTTAAACTGAATATCAATTTATTGTTGATCTAAAATTGTTAATTTATCTTCTTAATTATTATTAATTAGGTGAATTATTATTTCATTCTGATTTAGTAAAAATTTATTATTATGTATTTTTAATATTAATTTTATTGTAATGTTGTTACTATTATCTAAATTTAATTTATTTTTTTAGTAAATTAAAAATGATTTATTATCTGTTTCAAAAGTTATAATAAATTATTTATTTAATATATATATAACTGAAGAATAATTTCCATCTTTTAAACCTTTTAAATTTGATATTGTTCCTATAAAAGGAAATCTTAGTATTCCTAGTGAATTTTGAGCATAATTTTCACTTATTAATGAAATGTAAAAACTATCAAAGGGTAGAGGATAAGTTTTAATTACTTTAAATTTATTTTGAGTAAAAAAGTTTATTGCTCCATTTTTTCCATAATGAAATATATGTCTGGGTACATCCCAAGCTGCCCAATGTTCTGTATAAAATTTTGCATCATAAGATTTATGATTAGGTAATTCTATTAGTAGATATCCATTATTTTTTAATTTTGATTTTAGTTGTAATAAAATTTCTTCTGGATTTGGTATGTGTTCTAACACATGCCAAAGAGTAATTATATCCAAAGAATTATCATCAATAGTTTCAAGAGAAGAAGTTATATGTTTTATACCTATTTTTAATTCAGTTTGTTTAGCTGCTTTTTTATTAGGTTCAAATCCAATTACTGAAAAATTTTTACTTTGCATAAATTGTAAAAATGATCCGTCTCCGCAACCATAATCTAATATTTTTCCGGATGATTTATATTTTTTAATAATTTTTAATTTATATTTTTCATTCAACTTTTGAATAAGAGAATATATTTTAGCTTTTAATGAATTGTCTTTATTATGAGATAAATATTTATCGCTATCATAATATTTAGCTATATCATAAGGTAAATCATATGTTTTTAAAATATCATTATATTCACTTTCTTTTACTTCAAAAGTTTCATTAGTCAAGAAATGATCTTTAATTTTCATTATGTTTTTTATAAATTTTCATTATATAATTATTAATTTATTTATATGTTCCACGTGGAACATATAAATAAATTAGAAGTGTATATCAGTGTATTTATCTTCCCATGTAAATTAATAAAACATTTATATCAGAAGGAGAAACACCACTAATTCTACTTGCCTGTCCTATTGTTTCAGGTTTAAATTTTATTAACTTTTGTTTTGCTTCTGTTGATATACTATTTAATTTATTGTAATCAAAGTTTAAAGGAATTTTAATATTTTCTAGTCTATTTAATTTTTCAACATTTTCAAGTTCTTTGTCTATATAACCTTTGTACTTAATTTTTATTTCAACTTGTTCAAGAACTTCTTCTGAAAAATTATTTGTATTTAAAAAATTATTAATGGATGGAATTTCTTTTAAATCTTGTAAATATATATTAGGTCTAACCAAAATTGAATCAGCCTTAACAGTTTGAGATATAGGAGTAGATTTTTTTTGAATTAAAATAGGATTTGTATCATCTTTAGTTATAGATAAAGATTTGATAAATTCTATACAAGAGGAAGTTTCTCTATTTTTAATTTCTAAATTTTTCATTCTTTCTTCAGATGCTAAACCTATTTTATGACTTAGTGGAGTTAATCTTTCATCAGCATTATCTTGTCTTAAACTCATCCTATATTCAGCTCTAGAAGTAAACATCCTATAAGGTTCTTCAGTGCCTTTTGTTACTAGATCATCTATTAGAACACCAATATAAGCTTCATTTCTATTAAGAATAAAAGGTTCTTTGTTTTTATTTTTTAATGAAGCATTGATACCTGCTATGAGTCCTTGAGCAGCAGCTTCTTCATAACCGGTTGTACCATTTATTTGTCCTGCAAAATATAAATTATCAATATTTTTTGTTTCTAAAGTATTTTTTAATTGAGTAGGAGGAAAATAATCATATTCAATAGCATAACCTGGTCTAAAAAATTTAGCTTTTTCTAAACCTGGAATTAATTGTATAGCTTTTATTTGTATATCATCAGGTAATGATGTGCTAAAACCATTTATATAATATTCTATAGTTTGCCATCCTTCAGGTTCTGCAAATATTTGATGTCTTTCTCTATCAGCAAATCTGTTAATTTTATCTTCTATAGATGGACAATATCTAGGTCCTGTACTCTTAATCGTACCATTAAATAGAGGAGATCTTTCAAAACCTTCACGTAAAACTTCATGAACCTTTGTATTAGTATAAGTAATATAACAACTTTTTTGTTTATGAAGTGTAGGTGTATTTGTATAAGAAAATTTTTGAGGATTTGCATCTCCTTTTTGTTCTTCCATTTTAGAAAAATCTATACTTCTGCCGTCTACTCGAGGGGGTGTACCTGTTTTCATTCTTCCAGCTTCAAATCCTAATTCAATTAAATTTTCTGTAATGCCAAATGCAGCTTTTTCACCCATTCTGCCCCCACCAAATTGTTTAATTCCAATATGAATTAATCCATTCAAAAACGTTCCATTGGTTAATATTACAGATTTAGCATATATTTTTGCTCCCATATAGGTTTTAACTCCAATTACTTTATTATTTTCAGTTAATAAACCAATAACCATATCTTGAAAAAAATCTAAATTAGATATATTTTCCAACTGTAATCTCCATTCTTCTGAAAATCTCATTCTATCAGATTGTGCTCTGGGGCTCCACATAGCTGGACCTTTAGAAAGATTAAGCATCTTGAATTGAATCATCGTTTTATCTGTAACAATTCCGGATAATCCTCCTAATGCATCAATTTCTCTAACAATTTGACCTTTAGCTATACCACCCATAGCTGGGTTACAAGACATTTGACCAATGGTTTGTAGATTCATAGTTATTAAAAGGGTTTTTGAACCTAAATTAGCAGCAGCAGCAGCAGCTTCTGAACCAGCATGACCACCGCCAACAACAATTACATCGTATTTTTCTAATATCATATTTATATATGTTTCACGTGAAACAAATTTTTAAAGTATTAATTTTAATTATTTTTAAATAAGTTTATATATGTATTTTCCTTTTCTCTCATAAGTTTTATATCCTCATCCATTTTGTCCTTGTATCCTATTATATGTAAAATTCCATGAACTAATACTCGGTTAAGTTCATCATCAAACTCTTCATTATTAATAATTGCATTTTCTTTAACCCTATCAGTTGAAATAAATATATCACCTGAAATAATATGATTTTCTTTATAATCAAAAGTAATTATATCTGTATAATAATCGTGATTTAAATATTGAATGTTAATATCTAATAATTGTTCATCTGAACAAAAAATATAATTGATATTTCCTAAACGAAAACCTTCATTTTCAATAGTCTCTTTTAACCATTTCTTTCTTTTTAATTTATTTTTTAAAATAAAATCATTTTTAGAAAAGTAATTTATCATATTTGTTAATTTATGAGTAACAAAATTAAAATTAGTAAATAAAATTCGAAATAATAATTAATAAAAATGTATATAATTTTGAAATTTATTTTAATATTTTTAAAATTATTAATTTTTTAAAGGTGTATTATAATTTTTTTAAAAGAATTGGAATATACAAACTAAGAATAGAAAAAAAATGTTGATAAATTATTTCTAATATTTATCAACATATATCAAAATGTAGAAAAATGAATTTAAAACCAGTAGCCTAAGGCTACACTAAATACTCCTTTGTTTTGATTAGTAGAGTAGGAATAAAGTAGGTTTATAGGTCCAAAGGGACTATCATATCCGTAACCCATTCCATAGCTGAAATATTTGTATTTAAAAAATCTTATATCTTTAAATTCGTCTTTTATATTAGCTAAATTAGAGTATACTTTAAGATAATGATTTTTAAGTACTTTGTAATTTAATGAAGAATATAAAGAAAAATATTGGTCACCGGTCTTATAAGCAAAAGGTAATCCTAAAAATTTAGTAAAATTTAAAAATTCTTGTTCAAAATATCCTCCCATGGAATATTTGTATTGTAATGGAAGTGCGTTAAATGAAACACCTAAATAATGCTGATTTTCCAAAGCTAATCTACGACCAATAGGAATAGAGTAATTCAATTGACTTTTAATTATTGAAAATTTATTAAAATTAGAAGCATTTGAATAGAATATATATTTAGCAGAGGCGTCTAATTTGAAACCTTTAAATGGAAAATTTGAATTATCTCTAGTATCTGCTTTTATATAAAAATAAGGATTATAGAAAAAGCTTTCATCCTTTTTGAAACTTTTTGAATCATCTTTATAATTGTATGAAAAAGGAGAGATACGCATAAAATTATACTCTATACCTGTACCGATTGCGTATTTTTCTTTTAAAGTTGATTGTAGATATATTTGTTGATTGAAATAACGAATACGATTAAATGAGTATTCGCTTTTTTTCATATCAGAATAATTAAAATTAAACGAATTAAATGTTGTATTAGATCCAATGCTCGGTAAAATTCCATTATCAATAAAATAATTGATATTAGCTCTGAAATTATTTCCAAAAATTACATCTATGGACAAATTTGAATTGTCAAGGAGTAGTTTATTAAGAGTGATGTTTGTTAAAAGAGAGGTTTTATAAACATCATCATAATGAAGTCCGAACCTAATTGAATTGTTATCTTTTTTATCTAAATATAAATTTACATGTTGACTTTCTAAAAAATTATCAGAAGTAAGCTCATAATAAACTCTTTTATAATTGCCTGTAGAATATAAGGCAGAAACACCTTTATCTAATTTAGTGATAGATGTATTTTGAGGTAAAGTTAAACCTAATTTTCTCTTAATATAAATGGAATCTTTGGAAGATTCACCAATAATGGAAAGCTTTGTAATAAATAAATTTTTATCAGAAGGCAATTCATTTATTCTAGGCCTAACATCCTTCGATTTACCTTGAATTTTTGCAATTTTTAATAATTCCGGAAAAGCTTTTTCTCCAGCTAATTTTCCTTTATTAAAAATAGAATCTTTTTTGTCAAAATCTGTTACATTATAATCTTTTAAATCGGGCTTAATTAATAAATCTACGTAACTTCTTTCAAAATCTGTTTTAATATTTATGCGATAACTTATAATTTGATTAATTATATTGAGTATGGAATTGATTTCATTAGCTTTTTGTAATCCGCTACCCAAATCAACCCCGATAATAATGTCCATTCCTTTATTTCGTAAGGCTCTGGAAGGAAAATTATTAACAATTCCTCCGTCAATTAAAATTTTATCATCAATCTTAACCGGTTCAATAAGAGAAGGATAAGCTCCACTGGCCAACACACTTAATGGTAGAAAACCGTTTTCTAATTGCTCTTCATCTCCGGTTTCTAAATTAGTTGCTATACATAGAAAAGGTATGGGAAGCTTAGAATAATCATGTACATCATGAACATTGTAAAGAAGATTGGTTAATAACATTAAAGGACCCTGACCTCTGCTTAATGCAGAGGGAAGAACAACCTTAAAATTAGAAATAGGTAAGGTTAGAATATATTTTTCCCTATAAGATTTATCAAAAAAAGGAATAAAATTTCGATTTCTATCTTGTAAAAAAAGTTCATTAAAGTCAATGCTGTTAATAATATTCTTCATTTCTTTGGGAGAATATCCAGCAGCATATAAAGAACCAACAATTGCACCCATGCTGGTACCACTTATATAGTCAATTTTAATTCCTGCCTTTTCTATAGCTTCAATAACTTCAACATGAGCAAATCCTTTAGCACCACCACCACTTAAAACCAATCCCACTTTTGGTTTTTTAATAGTATCATAAATTGGAATAAAAGTAGAATCACTATTTCGGCCGTAAAATAAATTTCCTATTATTAAAATATAAAATAGTAAGTAATTTTTATAAAATTTCATAATAGCAAATATATTAAAAACCTAAAATTTAAATAAATATTAATGTTATAATAATAGATTTATGTTATTTTTAAGACTAGCATAAAAAAAAGTCCCATTTTAATATAATAAAATAATTATTCTATTTTACAAGTTTAAAATTAGAATACTTTAAAGAATAATTGAGGTCATTTGATTATAATAAAAGAATTAAATAAGTACAATAAAATTAAAAAATGTAAAAATTGGGTAAATTTTGATTTAAAAATATAAATTATATTTGTTATAAAAACATTACTTAAAAAATTTAAGCAGTTAAAAATCAGGATTAATTTTCAATGAAAGAAAATAAAAAAATTAAAGTGCTTTTTAGAATTCGTTCCATGGAAACTGGAGGTGTCCAAAAAGTTTTATTAAATATTTTAAATCATTTGGATAAAAATAAATTTGAAGTAACCTTATTATTAAATCTTTATCAAGGAAAATTAATAAAAGATATCTCAAAAGATATAAATGTTCAATATATTGGAATAGGAAAAGAGTTTATGAGTTCAAACTCATTACTTAAAAAAATTCAATTAGTAATAAGATCCTGTAAGTTAAAGTTTTATAATCAATTTCCACATTTATTATATAAAAAACTAAAATTGTACGAACATCAAGTAGAAATAGGATTTTTTCATTATAATTATAATGATGTGTTGAATAGTCCCAATCGAAAATCAAAAAAAATAGGGTGGATGCATGGTGATATAAAAAATATTACCATACATGGAGATAAACAAAGTTTTGTTGCAAAATTTTTAAAATTTGATACAATGGTCTATGTTTCACGTCAAACCATGGAAAGTGCAAAAAGCTTTAATCAAAAAATAGAAAAAAATGCCAAAGTAATTTATAATCCTATTGATGTTAACAATATTATAGCCAAATCTAAACATCAAGCACAAGTAAACATCAGCTCCAGTAAAAACGATTCAATAAAATCATTTATTTCAGTTGGAAGAATAAAACCTGGAAAAGGTTACCAACTTTTGATAGAAGCTCATAAAAAACTTATAAATAATGGATTATATCATAAAATATATATAGTAGGAGACGGAGAATATAAAAATGAATTAAAAAATAGAATAAAAGAACTTAATATAGAAGAAACATTTATTTTTTTAGGAGAATATAAAAATCCATATCCTTTCATTAAAGAGGCAGATTATTTTATACTTCCTTCTTTTTCAGAAGCCTATCCGTTAGTTATTGCAGAAAGTCTTATACTATCAAAACCAATTATTACGACAGATGTAGGAGGAATAAGAGAAATGATGGTTGATCAGGAAAATGGTATATTTATACCTAGTAACAATGAACAAGCCTTATATGATGGAATGAAAACTTTGTTGCAAGATCAGGAAAAATCAGAATTTTTTGTTGAAAATAATAAAAAATGTAAAGATAATTTTTCTCCAGAAAAAATATATAAAAAAATTGAAAATCTTCTTTTAGAGTAAAATAACAAGAATTTAATGAATACAGATTCTAAAATAACAGTAATTACACCTACTTATAATAGAGCACATACTTTAAATAGATTATATGAATCTCTTAAAAAACAAGTATTTAAAAATTTTGTATGGATTATAATGGATGATGGATCTACGGACAATACGCAAGAATTAGCGAATAAATTTAGTAATGAAAATCTTATAGAAATAAAATATTTTCAAGGTAAAAACAGACATAAATTCATTACTGTTTTTGAAGGTATAAAAAAAGTAAAAACACCTTATTTTGTAATTATTGATTCAGATGATAGTTGGCCACAAGATTCATTCGAAATTTTATACAAAGAAGTTTCAAAAATTAAGAATCAAGATCAGTTTATAGGCGTTATTGGTCATTCTGCAGATACTGAAGGTAATTTAGTGGGAAATTTATTTCCGGGAGATGGTTTTACAGGTTCCATTCTGGAAATGCGCTATAAATATAAAGTAAGAGGAGATAAAAGTGGTATTTTTATAACTAAAAGCTATCTAAAAGAGCTAGATAAATATGATTATTCCATTTATGAAAACAAAGGATATATTCCACAAAGCGTTTTTTTTACTACTTACGATTCCCAGGGATTAAAAACAAAATTTATCAATAAAGTAATTCGTATATATCATAAAGATGATAATGATTCCAAATCTATTTCTAATACCCGTTGGAAAGGTAAGAATATCTTTGGATTAAGAGAAGGTTATAAAGCTATGCTAAACAATTATAACTATCAGCTATTTGCATATCCGAAAACATTAGTAAGAAACTTAATAGGTTTTCAATTTTATTCTTTTTTAAATAATAAAACGTTAACATCCAATATAACAAGCATAAAAAATCCTATAATTAAAATTATAAGTGTATTTGCTTTACCTTTTAGCTACATATACTATTTAAAAAATAAAAATAGCTGATAAAATATATGAAAAAATTATTGTTTATAACTTATTCGCTTGGTAAGCCGGGAGGAGTTCAATCAGTTTTGGCTAATTTAATGAATGAATTATGCAATAAATTTGATATAACTGTCTTATGTCTTGATGGTAACGAAAAATTTATATACGATCTAAATTCCAATATTAAGACCATGATTTTAAATTCTTTTGGAAATACAAAATCATTCCGAGCGATGGTATTTATAAATAAATACTTTTCATGGCTGCCCAAAAAACAAAATTTAAAAAATTATATTTATCAATATGGTGTATACCGATTGTTAAAAAAATGGCTAATAAAAAATCATCAAAACTATGATACGATAATTTCTTGTAGATATACTCTTTCCAGCATGTTGTCCACTATGAAAATAATAAATAAGAAAACATGGGCATGGGAGCATGTTAATTACAGAATGGGAGGATTATTTTGGTATACAATTATGCGTCCCTATTATAAAAATTTGAAAGGAATAATTTATATAAATAAAGAATCGGAAAAACATTATAAAAGAATAAATCCCCATAGTATACTTATACATAATATTATAGGAGAGCCTTTTGAAAGTGTGCCTTTCATATCTTTAGAAAAAAAGGAAAATATAGTTTTGTTCGTTGGCAGATTACATCCTGAAAAAAATATAAGACAAATTGTAGAAATGTATTTTAGCTTATCAAATACTAATTTATGGAAATTAGTGATAATAGGGGATGGACCTGAAAAAAAATATTTGGATGAATTTATACATAAAAATTCAGTTAACAATATAGTACTTATCGGTAATAAAAATAAAGAAGAAGTTTGTGAATACATGAAAAAAAGTAAAATATTGGTATTAGCTTCGGAAACAGAAGCATTTGGATTAGTATTGGTAGAATCTATGTTTTGTAGCAATGCTCTAATATCTTATGATTGTGAATTCGGTCCTTCCTCAATAATCAACGAAAAAAACGGTTTTCTTGTTAAACATCATGATGAAAAAGATTTTAGAAAAAAATTCCAAATATTAGTAGATGATGAAGATTTATTAAAAAAGTTAAATAAATCTTCTTTCGAAGAATCTAAAAAGTGGAAAAAAGATAATTTTTTAAACTTATGGGAAAATCTCTTGAAAGAATAAATAAAAAAAAGAAAATACTTATTAGAATCGGTTCCTTAAGACATGGAGGAGCAGAGAAAGTATTAGTAACTTTTTTGAAAAATATACCTGAAAATAAGTACGAAATAGATTTATTATTAAATCTTAAATCAGGTAAATATTTAGAAGAGGTACCAAGTTGGATCAAGATTTATCATCTTCATAAAGGAAATATGATTCCTACAAATAAACCCTGGGAAATACCTGTAAAAGTATATCGCAGATCTTATGAAGAATTATTAAAATTATTTCCTAAGCTACTCTATAAGTTTATTCTAAAAAAACGAAATTATGATATAGAACTAATAGCCAATCATAGGCTCTTGGAAGAAGTTCTCAAAAGTCCGGTCAAAACATCTAAGAAAATAGTATGGGTACATAACGATTTATTTAGCATTCCTGAATACACTACCCGTAAACTAAAAAAATTTTTTAAGTCGGATAAAATTTGGGTTATATCAGAAAAAATAAAATCAGAGTTTGAAAAATTAGCCACAATAGAAGAAGAAAAAGAAAAATTAATTAGAATTTATAATCCCATAGATTCAGAAGAGATCATAAATAAATCAAAAGAAAAAATTAATTTTACTTTCATTAAATCTAGAGAAGTAAAGACTTTTGTTACAGTAGGAACTGTTTTTCCTCAAAAAGGGTTTGATAGGCTCATTAAAATGCATAAAAAACTTTTGAAAGAAGGATTTAAGCATAAAATTTATATAGTGGGAGACGGATATGACTTTAAAAATATTACTAGCCTTATAAAGGACCTAAAAGTTGACGATACCGTTATTATGACGGGATATCAGGAAAATCCGTATCCTTTTTTTATAAATGCAGATTATTTCATTTTATCCTCACGGTATGAAGGATATCCTACCGTATTATTTGAAGCATTAACCTTGAAAAAACCAATAATAGCTACAGATGTTTCCGGTGTTAACGAAATATTAGAAAATGGAAAATTTGGAAAAATTGTTGAAAATTCCGAAGAAGGCATATATGAAGGAATGAAAGAATTTTTGTCTCATTCAGATATTCCTGAAAGATATGTTAAAGAGATGAACAGCAAAGAATTGCCTTTTACTTTAGAAAATGCAGTAGTTAAATTAACTAATATTTTAGATAGCCTATAAAAAAATGTCACATACACTTATACAAAAAGATTATTACAGAATTCATGGGAGATGGCCGGGAAGATTTGTAGGAAAATCACTCGTAAATCCTAATTTTCGATATATATATTTTCTAAGAAAAGCTTCAAAATATAAAAAAAATTCAATTTTGGGAATGCTGTATCGCATTATTCTTTATCATTATCAAACCAAATACGGCTTTCAAATATACCCCGAAACACAAATAGGTGAAGGTTTTTACCTAGGACATTGGGGTACGGTTATCATCAATCCCGAAGTAAAGATTGGTAAAAACTGTAACATTGCTCCAGGAGTTACCATAGGTAGAGCAAATAGAGGAAAAAAAGCAGGTGTTCCTATTATAGGAGACGAGGTATGGATTGGTTCTAATGCTGTATTAATTGGGAAAATTACTATAGGAAATAATGTTTTGATAGCCCCAAATGCTTACGTTACTGAAGATGTGCCGGACAATTCAGTTGTTATAGGAAATATTGCACAGATTAAGTCTAATGAAAATGCTACCGAAGGATATATAAATAATAAAGTGTAAATGAAAACAATACTATTTATACTTCCGGATTTAAATATGGGAGGAGCAGAGAGGATTATAACTTTACTGATAAATAATTTAGACAAAAATAAGTTTATTCCTAAGCTCTTATTAATGAGAAAAGAAGGATATTATCTTGAGGTTTTAGATAAAAATATTGAAATTATAGATATAAAAACAACAAGAATAAGAAATGCATTTTTTCCCATTCTCTCTGTATTAAGAAAATTGAAACCCGATATAGTTTTTGGCGGATGGGGAGAAATTTCAGCATATTTAGCACCAATAATTCCCTTTTTTCCAAACATCCATTTTATTGCCAGGGAAACAAATATAGTTTCCCAACACGTAATCCGTCCGGAAATTAAATTTTTTTATCGTTTTTATAATAATTTTCGTACCATCATCGCACAGAGTGATGACATGAAAAATGATCTGGTAAAAAATATTAAAATTCGTGAAAGTAAAATTAAAAAAATCAACAACCCCGTTGATATTGATTTAATAAATGAAAAATCTACTGGAAATATGATTTTTCCATTTTCTGATCAATACAAAAATGTAGTAGCCATAGGAAACCTTTCTTATCGTAAAGGCTTTGATAACCTTTTAAAAGTTTTTTCGCATCTTAAAGATGATCCTATATTCTTACATATAATAGGAGAAGGAAATGATAAAGATAAATTATTCCAATTAAAAGAAAATTTACAATTAAAAAATGTCAATTTTTTAGGTAAAATTACTAATCCTTATCCGTATTTGAAAAATGCCGATTTATTTATCCTTTCCTCTAGATATGAAGGATTTCCAAATGTATTGCTCGAAGCTGGAGCTACCGGAACATTTTCTTTAGCAAATAATTGTAAAGGAGGAATAAATGAAATCATAGAAGAAGATATTAATGGAAAAATTTTAGCTATTGAAGACCATGAAAGCTTTGCAAAACAAATAAAACAATCCCTAGGCCAGAAATACAATAAAGATAATATTAAAAATTCAATCAAAAACAGATTTTCAAAAGACAATATTATAAAGCAATATGAAAAAATTTTTGAGACTGAGAGCAAATAAATTAGATAAAAACATTTTATTGAAAATTGAAGGAAAGTATAAGTATGTAGAAAATAAATTTTCTGTAATTTTGGACTAATTTTGATTTTTTAATCAATTAACTATATGAATGTTATGCATCTAAATATAAAGAATGAAACATCAAAGCTGAAAGTTGTTGTTTTAGGTCAGCCTTATTCGATGGGCAAAACTCCTGAATTAAGTGAAACCTATGATGCGAAATCGTATGAAAATGTAAAAAATAATACCTATCCGATAGAAGCAGCGGTAATCCATGAAATGAAAGAATTTGAAAAAGTTCTTTTAAAATATGATGTTGAAGTTTTATCTCCCGAAATTTTAAAGGATTATAATCAAGTTTTTGCAAGAGATGTAGCTTTTGTCATAGAAGATAGTATTATTGTCTCCAACATGATATCAGATAGAGCAGAAGAGCAACAAGCTTATAAAGAAATATTTCAATCCATATATTTTCAAAATATTTATAACCTCCCCAAAAAAGCAAATGTAGAAGGGGGAGATATAATACTTCATGACGATGTTATTTTTTGTAGCGCTTATGAGGGAAATGATTTTGACCGTATAAAAACAGCAAGAACAAATAAATATGCTCTTGATTATTTAAAAGAATTATATCCGTCAAAAACATTTATAAATTTACCGTTAAAAAAAGATGATAAAAATCCTAGAAAAGGAATTCTACATTTAGACTGTACATTTATGCCCTTAGGAAATAATAAAGCTGTTCTATATAAAGGAGGATTTGTTAATGAAAAAGATTATCACTTCCTACTTGATTTTTTTGGCACAAATAATGTTTTTGAAGTGACAGAAGAAGAATTATATTACATGAATACAAATGTATTTTCCATATCACCCGATGTAGTTATATCTGAGGAGAAATTTGTAAGGCTCAATAATTTCTTAGAAAACGATTGGAATATTAAAGTAGAAACGGTTCCTTATCATGAAGTATCAAAAATGGGAGGCCTTCTAAGATGTTCCACCTTACCTTTAATACGAAAAAATGATTAGTAAGCAAATAACCGATACTGTGCTAATGATAGAACCTGTTGCATTTGGGTTCAATCAGCAAACAGCAGTAAATAATTTTTTTCAACAAAACGATTCACTTTCAGCGGAATCAGTTCAGGAAAGAGCCTTGGAAGAATTTAGGAATATGGTTGAAAAACTAAGAAAATTCGGAATTAACGTAATTGTTATAAAAGACACCGATCAACCTCATAAGCCTGATTCCATCTTTCCTAATAACTGGATTTCTTTTCATTCTGATGGTAAAGTTATACTCTATCCTATGTTTGCTAAGAATAGAAGGTTGGAAAGGAGAGAAGACATCTTGGATAGTATAGAGCAAGAAGGATTTATTATAAATGAAATAATAGATTACAGTAAAGCGGAAGAAGAAAATATTTTTTTAGAAGGAACCGGAAGTATGGTATTAGACCGTAGTAATCAAATCGCTTACGCTGCCATTTCAGAAAGAACTGATGAAGAACTTTTTATTGAATTTTGTGAAGATTTGGAATTTTCACCCATAGTCTTTCATTCCACTCAAGTAAAAGAGGATAAAAGATATCCGGTTTATCATACCAATGTGATGATGAGCGTAACTGAAGATTTCGCAATAATATGTAAAGATTCCATTCAGAACATTAAAGAAAGAAAATTAGTATTAGATTTTTTACATACTACGAAAAAAGAAGTAATAAGCATTTCAGAAGAACAAATGAATCTTTTTTTAGGCAATTCTTTACAGCTGGAAAATGATAAAAAAGATAAATTTCTTGTCATGTCCAATACGGCTTATCAATCATTAGACGCTGGTCAAATTAATGTAATAAACAAATACACTCAAATATTGGTATTTAACATACCTACTATTGAAAAATATGGAGGGGGAAGTGTACGATGTATGTTAGCTGAAATATTTTTACCTAAAGCATAAAGTTAAAAATCAACTTTTAAGATTAAATATTTTGTAATTTAATGAAATCCCGTTATATTTGCACCTCGAATTAATCGGCGAGGTAGCTCAGGTGGTTAGAGCGTTGGATTCATAACCCAAAGGTCGGCAGTTCAAGTCTGCTCCTCGCTACTAAATTTAACCCATAATGCATTAATTAATAATGTTTTATGGGTTTTTTTGTTAAAATAATTCGGAAAAATTAATATTATGATTATGTATATAAAGAAAAATTTTATTTAAAAGAAATTTTATTTTGATATTATATTAATAATATATTTTATTTTTGTAAAGTAGATTTTTTAAAATATCAGAATTTATATGAAATTAAAAATTTTAGAATAAAAAAATATAAGCGTTAGCTTTAGTGATAACCAGAAAATCGCCAGTTTTCAAATATTTCACACACTAGCTAAATATTAACATTTGCGTCAAAATGGCGTGGGATGTTTTTATTGCGTATATGGATTCAGGCGAACCTCTTGTGTTAATAAGTTCAATATCCACGCTTTTATCGTTTAAATTAATTCTGCTTTTTGGAATTGGAGGCATAAATTAAAATTAGAATTTTATTTGGAAACAATCAATAATTCTTTTACTAAACAAAAAAAATACCTAATAATTGGGGGTAGCAGTAGTTTATTGATAGGCAGTCTAATATATGTATTTTTTAGGGCTTTTTCTTTAAGAATTTTTTCATGGAGTGAACTAGTAGGTATACAAGAATTTTTACAGGAATTAAGAGAATATTCCATTTCTTTTATCAGATATATCCCTGATTGGATATTATTTTCTCTGCCAGATGGGCTATATGTTTTTTCTTATGTCTGTTTTACACTTTACACTTGGAAAAATATAATATCTGTGGAAAATGTAATTTGGTTTATAATAATTCCTTTTATAGCAATCGGGTCTGAATTACTACAATTATTTCAATTACTTGATGGAACTTTTGATATAATAGATTTGTTATTTTATTTATTAGGGTTTCTCCTTCCTTTTATATTTTTCAAAAAATCAATTATATATAAATTTAAAATTTAATACTATGAACAAACATTTTAAAACCTTAGTTTCAGCTTTAACCGTTGTATTCTTTGCATTTATTGCTTATGGAAGTCTGGGGAAAGATAAAAAAGATTCTGTATCTTCTTCAACTTCTAAAACTTCTATTACAGAGAATTCTTCTAATTTGGTAAAAATAGGAGAGCCTCTACAGACAGAGTATTTTGAAGTAACAGTGAAAAAAATAAGTATAGAAGATAAGGTAAAAACTGGGAATCAATTTACAGAACTTAAAAAAGAAGAGGGAATCCGTTATTTAATTTTAAACACAACTTTCAAAAATATAAGTGATGAAAGTAGAATGTTAATGGATGGAGAAGTATTGATTAATTATAATGGAAAAGAATATAATTTTGATCACTCAGAAACCATACTATCAGATGGTTGGGGGTTACTTGGACAGATTAATCCATTAACTACGAAAACCACTAATTTAGTATATAAAATTCCAGCAGAAATTAAAGGAGAGGCTTATTACAGACCTGGACGTTCTGGTAAGAAAGATTTGATTGAGTTGGGAGTTATTGAATAGAAAAAATGAAAGAGCAAGAAATACAAATAGAAATATTTGTATTTCTTATAAGTTTAATTACATGAATATTATGTACAGATTTATTCTTTTATCATTATTTTTTATTGTATCAAATTTTTGTTTCTCATAACAGATAATAGAAATGAGGCCTATGTTACCAGTAATAAGCTTGAGACTGATTGGATAATTTTAAAATTACTACTTAGACAGGAAATGCAAAAAACGGTAAAAGGTATTTTATAGATTGGAAAAATTCCGCGGATTACATATTTACTGCACTAAGAAAAAATGAAGCAAATAAGATATGTATTTCACTACATGCGAATCTGACATAAAATTTAGAGAATAAAAATAGTTGTAAAAAATATCATTTTTTCAAATCCTTAAAATTTAGTTTCACGACTGTTTGTTATCAGGTGAGAAAACTTAAATGTATCATGTTTTAAAGGTAGGGGGATACTCCCACCATCTCTAAAAAATAAAAAATTACTTAGTAACAATATTTTAGTAAATAATAAATTAATAAGAT
>NZ_JAMBJZ010000043.1:0-16930 GCF_025291155.1 Apibacter sp. | reverse complement strand
TTATGCCTCTTATTAACTAACTTATTCATGTCTAAAATAACAACCAAATATTTACTAATAAAATAAGGTTTTTTGTGAACGACATTTTGATCAATCAAAACGCATCCGTTTTCAGTCACCCCTAAATCAGCCTTTACAAATACCTAAATCCGTTGAGTGTAATAAATACCATCATGATTAAAAGTGGAAATTCTAATTTCTTATAGAGTAGAGCCTATTTTCTTAGTTTCAGGATATAATTTTTTATAAGAGATAATATCTTTATTGTTTTCAAATAAAATTGCTTTTCCACCTACAAAACATGAACTGTCTATAAACTCTTGCATTTTATTATGATAAACTATTCCCTCTACATTTATTATAGACTTATCTAATCTATGAGAAATAATTTTTTTATATTTTGAAGGATAATCCTCCCGTATCTGTTAACCAATAAATTTCTATTGATTTTTTAATGTCTTGAATATTAAAATTGATAGTTATTTGAAATAATGGTAGGTTTACTTTTAAAAGAACTTTAATCGGAAGTAAAGGATTGGTTAGTATAATATAGCAATAATATAATGCGGTATACACTCTACGAATAAAAGTGAATAAAAGTGGGAAAATTAATTATTTGAATTTCAATCAGGTAGATTTTAGCTAAAAAATTTTCCTAATATGATAATAGAAGCTAAACTTCCTTAAATGGTAGGAGTTTCAATCGATATATAAATCAGAAAAATATTGTACCAAAAGCAGTATGATTCCCGTACATAAATAAAACATTATATTTTTACGAATAACATCATTTAAATTTACTAAATTAAAAGAGGTAATGAGCATTAAAACAGTTAATTAAATGGTAATATTCGTATTGGTAGATTGAATTTTTTCTCGCATACTCACCTATCTAGCTAAAATAATTTCCAAGATATCAACAGCTCAAAATCCAGTGGCTACACTATTAGAAATAAAACTTACAACTGCAAAGAAAACCGGTTTAAATCCCAGACATTATAATTGTTATAGGAACGGCAAACGCTGCTTCAAATCTTCCTATTCCATTCAATAATCAACCAAATCCCAAAGCTAATAATATCATTTGATATAAATTTCCCTTAAAAAACCTTTATTTTTTTTTAGTAAATATCTGAATTATAAATAAATATAGAATAGAGTTATAAAAAGTATAGAAGAGATGGCTTTTATAAATCTTTATATTAGAGATGTAGCGGTATCTGTTATCGATAAATGAATTTCGAATAGATCAATCAATAGGGTAACTACAAGTATTATAAGTGCACTTTTATATCCAGCAGTTTTCAAAATTCCAAGTAAAAGTATTAATAATAATATAGATAAGTTGAATATAAAATATCGAAGTAATTAATTGATTCTTCATTAATAAAAATGGATAAAATAAAATTTTTTTTGTTTATTTTTATGTTTAAAAGATATACAAATAAAAACTTATAAGTAATTCTTTATTGGATAGTATTGGTAAAAATAAAGTTGAATTTATAGAGTAAGAGATAGTTTTTATTTAAATAATAAAGAAGAATAATTTAATGTTGTTTACTTTTTAAATTTCTCCAGATGTTTTAAATTTACAAAATGTCAGATTTATTGGATCCGGATAAGGATAAATATTCGAAAGAGGAAATTGACCAGGAGGAACAGGTACGTCCCAAGAGTTTTAATGAATTTGTAGGACAGGCCCATATTATGGATAATCTTGAAATATTCGTAAAGGCAGCTAAGCTAAGAGGAGAATCTCTAGATCATGTCTTATTGCATGGCCCACCCGGTCTGGGAAAGACAACATTGGCTAACATAATTGCCAATGAATTAAATGTAGGAATTAAAATTACATCAGGACCCGTTTTGGATAAACCCGGAGATCTTGCCGGTCTATTGACGGGGCTAGAAGAAAATGATGTTTTGTTTATCGATGAAATTCACAGACTTTCACCTATAGTGGAAGAATATTTGTATTCAGCGATGGAAGATTATAAAATTGATATAATGATTGAAAGTGGCCCTAATGCACGATCAGTCCAAATAAATCTAAATCCATTTACATTAATTGGAGCAACAACACGTTCCGGCTTATTAACTGCACCTCTTAGAGCGCGTTTTGGAATTAATTTTAGATTTGAATATTACCACACGGAACTATTAAGTACCATTGTGGAAAGGAGCTCACGCATTATGAACATGCCGATTGAAAATCAGGCAGCCATTGAGATAGCCTCCCGAAGCAGAGGTACTCCGCGTATTGCCAATGCTTTATTAAGAAGAATTCGCGATTTTGCGCAAATTAAGGGTAATGGAAAGATTGATGTCAATATATCGGAAATAGGTTTGGAAGCATTAAAGGTAGATAAGCACGGATTGGATGAAATGGATAATAAAATTTTAAGCACCATTATAGAAAAATTTAAAGGAGGTCCCGTAGGTTTAACAACTATAGCAACAGCAGTTGGAGAGAATCCGGGAACACTTGAAGAAGTATATGAGCCTTTTTTAATTCAGGAAGGTTATCTTATGCGTACTCCAAGAGGAAGAGAAGCAACAGAAAAAGCCTATAAACATCTGGGGAAAATGAAAATTTTAGGGGATCAATCAGAATTATTTTAATATGAAATCCTATATTTATCTATTTATAGCGATATGTTTGGAAACTGCAGGCACATCTCTGTTGCCAATGACAAAAGAATTCACTAAATGGAAGCCTACCCTGATTTTTTTTACCTTATTTATTGCTGCTTTATACAGCTTAACCAAAGCAATACGAAATATACCCATCGGTATAGCGTATGCGATATGGTCCGGAATAGGTATTATTTTAATTAGCCTTTCAGGCTATTTTTTATACAAACAAAAATTGGATATTCCAGCAATTATTGGTATTATATTCATTATCATAGGAGTACTTATAATAAACTTATTTTCAAAAACAGCAGGCCATTAATTTAAATCAAATCAAAAAATGATACTTATTGAAAATGCCACAATTATAAATGAAGGACAATCAATGGTAGGATCAGTCTTACTGAAAAATGATATCATTTCCGAAATATATACTGGAGAAGTTCCTGAAGAAATTCGTAATCAATCGACACGAATAAATGCTGAAGAGTTGTGGTTGTTACCAGGTGTGATTGATGATCAGGTTCATTTTAGAGAACCTGGATTAACTCATAAAGGAGATATACGAAGTGAAAGTAGAGCCGCTATAGCCGGAGGAGTAACTTCTTATATGGAAATGCCAAATACAAACCCGCAAACCATTACTATTGAAGCATTAGAAAATAAGTTTGCTCTGGCCTCCCAAAAGTCTTATGCTAACTATTCTTTTTATCTGGGTGCAACCAATGATAATAATGCTGAGCTTTTGAAAGTTGATTCCAGGAATGTATGTGGAATAAAAATATTTATGGGCTCTTCTACAGGAAATATGTTAGTTGATAACAAAAAAGCTTTAGAAGCCATATTTTCTGAGACCAATATGCTAGTTGCAGTACATTGTGAAAAAGAAGAAATTATAAGGAAAAATATAGAATATTATAAAAAATTGTTAGGAGAGTATATTCCCATTCCTTACCATCCATTGATAAGAAGCGTAGAAGCTTGTTATCAATCCTCATCCGAAGCGATTGAATTGGCGCATAAATACGGAACGAGGCTTCATGTATTGCATATTTCTACAGAAAAAGAATTAAGTCTGTTTGAAAATAAACCATTATCAGAAAAAAAAGTCACCGGTGAAGCTTGTGTGCATCATTTATGGTTTACGGATGAAGATTATGAAAAACTAGGATCAAAAATTAAATGGAACCCTGCGGTAAAAAAGAAACAAGATCGAGATTCATTGATTAAAGCAGTTGTTGAAAATAAGCTCGATGTAATAGCCACAGATCATGCACCGCATTTATGGAGCGAAAAAGAAGGAGGATGCTTACAAGCAGCCTCTGGTGGCCCCTTAGTGCAACATTCTCTCCAAATGATGCTACAATTAGTAAAACAAAAAAAAATTACCAAAGAAAAAGTGGTTGAGAAAATGTGTCATGCTCCGGCGCAGCTTTATCAAATTAATAAAAGAGGATATATACGTAAAGGATATTATGCGGATTTGGTATTGATTAATCCTAATAAACCTTATACGATAACTCAAAAGAATCTTCGATATAAATGTGGTTGGTCTCCTTTGGAAAATGTAACTCTTAGCTCAACTATTGAAAAAACATTCTTAAACGGTGAATTAGCCTATACGGATGGCGAAATAAAAGAAGTAAGAGGTAGGGCTCTCGAATTTGATCGATAAGACAACAAAAATAACATTGATTTTTATAAAGTAAGGTCAAGATATCTGAAAAAGTCTTAAATGAGCAAAAATAAAATACACAAAACCAATGCGGCCAGGATATTAGATTTACATAAAATCAATTATACTTTAATATCCTATGAAGTTGATGAAAATGATTTAAGTGCAGTACATGTTGCTGAAATCTTAGGGGAGAACATAAAGCAAGTATTTAAGACCTTGGTTCTTCAAGGAGATAAAACCGGATACTTTGTCTGCGTTGTTCCTGGCGATGAAGATATAGAGTTAAAGCAGATGGCTATCATTTCAAAAAATAAAAAATGCGATTTAATTCCGATGAAATCATTGTTAAATTTGACGGGATACATAAGAGGAGCATGTTCCCCGATAGGTATGAAAAAATTATTTCCTACATACATCGAAGAATCTTGCTTACACTTCAAATCAATCTATATCAGTGCCGGACAAAGAGGATTGCAAATACAGATTAATCCGGAAGATTTGATTAAGTTGATTCACGCTGAGGTATTTAGAAATACAGTCAGTGGGTAAAATCATTTTAATTAAAATTACTAGCCATATTAACATACAATATTCTCTCTATCTTATCAATACTATTTTATAAATTCAAATGTTTTTCAAAAAAGTTATTTGACTCAAATAAATAAGATTGTTGTATTAATAAGAAGATAAAACTCATTGGATTATAAAAAATAAAAAATTATTTTAGAATATTTTAAAAAGCCCAATAATTTCATTTATAAAACTTTCGTAAATTTGTACCCTAAAATTTTAGAAGAATGATAAAAATTACCCTTCCTGATGGAAGTGTGAAAGAATTTCAAAATTCCGTAACACCGTTGGATGTAGCTAGAAGCATTTCAGATGGCTTGGCTAGAAATACGATTTCTGCATTAGTAAATGGTAAGCAAGTAGAAGTTGCCGATCCAATAACCGCAGATGCAACGGTTCAATTATTAACATGGAATGACAATTTAGGTAAAAAAGCATTCTGGCATTCTTCCGCCCACCTATTGGCTCAAGCAATATTAGATTACTATCCTAATGCTAAATTAACCATAGGTCCGGCGATAGAGAATGGATTTTATTATGATGTAGATTTTGGCGATGAAACTTTCTCAGAAAAGGATTTTGAGAAAATAGAAAAGAAGATGTTGGAAAATGCCAAGAAAAATTCAACGTTCAATATCCGTTCCGTATCTAAAAAAGAAGCCTTAGAGGCATATAAAGATAATCCGTTCAAAACAGAATTAATTGAAAATCTGGAAGACGGATCCATTACTTTTGTAACTCACGATAATTTTACCGATTTATGTAGAGGGGGACATATTCCTTCGACAGGAATTGTAAAAGCAGTAAAAGTTTTAAATGCAGCCGGAGCTTATTGGAGAGGTGATGAAAAAAACAAACAATTAGTTCGGGTATATGGAATTTCATTTCCTAAACAAAAAGAACTGACCGAATACTTGGAAAGAATTGAAGAAGCTAAGAAACGTGATCACAGAAAATTAGGGAAAGAACTGCAATTATTTACTTTTTCCGAAAAAGTAGGAGCAGGATTACCTTTATGGTTGCCCAAAGGAGCTAAATTAAGACAGAAATTAATTAACTTTTTAGGAGCAGCGCAACAAAAAGCAGGCTATGAAATTGTAGCCACTCCGCATATAGGACATAAAGATTTATATGTAACCAGCGGACATTATGAAAAATACGGAGCAGATAGCTTCCAACCTATAAAAACTCCTAACGAAGGAGAAGAATTTTTATTAAAGCCGATGAATTGTCCGCATCATTGCGAAATTTATCGTTCCTCTCCATGGTCTTATAAAGATTTACCCAAAAGATTTGCAGAATTCGGAACCGTATACAGATACGAACAAAGTGGAGAATTACATGGCTTGACTCGTGTTAGAGGCTTTACTCAGGATGATGCACATATTTTCTGTACACCTGATCAGCTAATCGGAGAGTTTGAAAAAGTAATAGATTTAGTATTATATACATTTAAATCTTTAGGATTTGATGATTTTACCGCTCAGGTTTCCTTACGAGATAGAGAAAACAAGGAAAAATATATAGGAAGTGATGAAAATTGGGAAAAAGCTGAAAATGCTATCAAGCAGGCTGCTGAAAAAAAAGGTTTACCAACCGTCATCGAATATGGGGAGGCTGCTTTTTATGGTCCAAAATTAGACTTTATGGTAAAAGACGCTTTGGGCCGAAGCTGGCAGTTAGGAACCATACAGGTGGATTATAATTTGCCGGAGCGTTTTGATCTTCACTATATAGGGTCGGATAATGAAAAACATCGTCCAGTAATGATACACAGAGCACCTTTTGGGTCATTAGAACGTTTCGTGGCTATTTTACTTGAGCACACTGCTGGAGATTTACCGCTTTGGCTAAGCCCCGAACCATTCATTATACTTCCTATTAGTGAAAAGTATGCAGATTATGCAAAAAAAGTTTTGGATTTAATGGAAAATTCGGATATTTGCGGACGGATAGACGATCGTAACGAAAAGACAGGTAAAAAGATACGTGATGCAGAGATCAATAAGATTCCTTATATGTTTGTAGTGGGAGAGAAAGAAGCAGCAACCGATACCGTGTCAGTTCGTAAACGCGGAGAAGGAGATTTAGGTACTTTTTCTTTAGAAGAAGTAGTAACGATGATGAAAAAAGCAACAAATAATCAATAAAATTTTAATACCATAGCACTTAATAGAAATAATTCGAGAGGGAAATATATCCCAAAGAAACAAGAGCCAGAACATAAGATTAATGGAAAAATTGATGTTCCGGAAGTTCGTTTAGTAGGTGATAATGTTAATCAAGGAATTTATCCTATAAAAGAAGCATTAGCCATTGCTGAAGATTTAGAGTTGGATTTGGTAATGATCACAGAAAGTGCAAATCCACCGGTTTGTAGAGTAGTTGATTATAAAAAATTCCTTTACGAACAAAAAAAGAAGCAAAAAGAACTCAAATCTAAGCAAACAAAGGTAGTTGTTAAAGAAATTAGATTTGGTCCGCAAACCGATGAGCACGATTTCGAATTTAAAAAGAAACATGCGCAAAAATTTTTGGAAGAAGGTTCAAAGCTTAAAGCTTATGTTTTCTTTAAAGGACGATCCATTGTTTTTAAAGATCAAGGACAAATTCTATTATTAAGATTAGCACAAGAGTTAGAAGAATGGGGGAAAGTAGAACAAATGCCCAAGTTGGAAGGTAAGAGAATGATTATGATGATGTCCCCAAAAAAATAAGATAAGAATTAGATAATAAAAGACATCAAATTTTTTACTTAACTATAGTAAATATGTATTAAAAGAGTTCTTTATTTTATTCTTATCTATTAGATAGAATGTGAAATTGAAAATAATTTTATCCCATATTTTTTTATTTCATAGATCTTAACTTACATATGTAAGCAGTACTATTATGGGTGATTAAAAGTTTCTCATACCCTAAATGATTTGTTTATTTTTTGAAAAATATATAATTTTGTAAAATTGATAACGAGGTAAAAAATAAAAAAATGCCAAAATTAAAAACAAAATCAGGTGCTAAAAAGCGTTTTTCAATTACCGGATCTGGGAAAATTAAAAGAAAACATGCATTCAAAAGTCACATTTTGACTAAAAAAAGCACAAAACGTAAACGTAATCTAACGCATTCTACCTTAGTAGATATTGCAGATGAAAAAAGCGTTAAAAGACAATTATTAATCAAATAAGAGAATATCATATGATATTCTGGTTTTTTAAAATCATTTAAAAGTTTAACCCTGGAATGGGTCAATATAAGAGAAGATAAACTCTTCCACCCACTTCAAAAAAACAAAAAAGTATGCCAAGATCAGTCAATTCAGTAGCGTCAAGAGCACGCAGGAAAAGAGTCCTAAAATTAGCAAAAGGTTATTACGGAAGAAGAAAAAATGTTTGGACAGTAGCAAAAAATGCTGTTGAAAAAGGATTACAATATGCCTATGTAGGCAGAAAGCAAAAGAAAAGAAATTTCAGAGCTTTATGGATACAGAGAATTAATGCAGGTACCAGACAATATGGTCTTTCTTATTCTAAATTTATAGGATTATTAAAAGAAAAAAATATAGATTTAAATAGAAAAGTCCTAGCAGATTTAGCTATGAATCATCCGGAAGCTTTCAAAGCTGTTGTGGATACTGTAAAAAAATAAATTTAATAATATTTTCGTTATCATAAAAAACACCTACTATTTTTAGTTAGGTGTTTTTTTATTTATAAATACTGGATTGTATTAATAAAAATTTATTTGTAAAATCTAAGTTACTAAAGTGTTGATGATTTTATAATTATAAATAAATATTAAAATGCTTTAAAAAGGCATATCGGCATCTGGATCATCAATATTATCATCAATACCAAAAGAACTACTAGGATTAATAGAAGGTATATTTATAGCACTATCAAAGGAAGTCTCATCATTAATTTTACTTTCAAAAGTTGTTGAGCTTACACTTTCTTGTACAGAAAAATAATCCTCATCAATATCAGAAAATTTAGCCTGTGAGCTAGTAAATCGCAATCGAACATCTTCCAAAGCTCCATTTCTATGCTTAGCAATAATAAATTCTGCTTGTCCCGCACAAGGAGTTCCGTCTTCCCAGGTATCCAGTTTATAATATTCAGGTCTGTAAATAAAGGTAACGATATCAGCATCCTGTTCTATAGCTCCTGATTCCCTTAAATCTGAAAGTAAGGGCTTTTTACTTCCTCCTCGAGTTTCAACGGAACGAGATAACTGGGATAAGGCAATAACAGGTATTTCCAGCTCTTTAGCAATCGCTTTTAAAGAACGAGAAATTGTTGCAATCTCTTGTTCCCTGTTTCCAATTCCTTTTCCGCCGGCTGACATTAATTGAAGATAGTCAATCATTATCATTTTTACTCCATGTTGCGAAACAAGTCTACGGGCTTTAGCTCTTAAGTCGAAAACAGAAATACCCGGAGAATCATCTATAAATATGGGCGCATTTTCAAGCTTATTAACTCGGGAATAGAGTTGTTGCCATTCCAATTCCGATAAATTTGCTTTTCTAAGCTTTTCAGATTCTATTCCGGTCTCACTGGATATCATACGCATCATCAACTGTTCTGCAGACATTTCCAATGAAAATACGCCTATAGGAGTTTCCGCACCAATAGCAATATTTCTGGCCATGGATAGAATAAAAGCAGTTTTACCCATACCGGGCCTGGCAGCAATTATAATAAGATCCGAAGGTTGCCATCCTGCCGTTATTTTATCAACATGCTTAAAACCGGAAGGAATACCACTCATACCTTGTTTGGATTCTAATGATTTTATTTTTTTTAAAGCATTTGATACCAAGTTTTTAGCCTCATTAAAGGTGCGTTTTAGGGTTCCGTTGGTAATTTCATATAGTTGACTTTCAGAATAATCAAGTAAATCAAAAACATCAGAAGTCTCGTCATAAGACTTTTCAATCATATTAGATGAAATTTCTATAAGTTTTCTAAGTATGTATTTCTCAAGAATAATACGAGAATGATATTCTATATGAGCGGAAGATGAGATTTTGTTCGAAAGTTGTATTAAATAAAAATCGCCACCTGCAGCATCTAGATTTCCTTGAGAACGTAACTTATTAGAAATAGTAAGAATATCTATAGGATCCGTTTGTTTAAACAGATCTTCTATAGCCTCATAAATGAGTTGGTGCTCTCTTTTATAAAAAACTTCAGGAGATAAAATATCAATAATTTCATCTAGCCCTTTTTTATCGATCATCATGGCACCAAGTACGGCTTCTTCTAAATCAATAGCTTGAGGAGGTAATTTTCCTTTTTCTAAGTTGATGATTTTGTTGGATTTAGAAAAATTATTGTATTTAGATTCAAGTTGCTCCATATTAGTTTCAAAAATATGCAAAATTATAAGGTAGACCTATCTTTTTTATAAACAATTTTTTAGTATCTAATTAAAACTATTCATGCAATAATTGTTCATTAATGTTGATGAATATGAATAATTTATAAACAATTTTCGTAAATAAAAACTGACAACGTGATTCATAGATAGTATTTAAAGTTAAGTTATAACTAATCTTTTTATCAAAATTCTTTAAGCTAAAAAAATTTGATAAGTATTAAAATAATTACGAGTTAATCAATTTAATAAAAATGAAAAAATAATATATAAAAGTCCTATTAATTTAAATAATATATTTTATATAAATAGTAAATGAGTAGATTAAACGAAATATTTTAGAAAAGTTGATTTATCTTTGTTTTTATGAAATGGGATGAAATAATTGGTCAGGATAATTTAAAAAAACAATTACAAAATTCAATACAAGAAGATAGGATTAGCCATGCACAACTTTTTATAGGAAAAACGGGTTTTGGTGTTTTACCCTTGGCTTTAGCCTATGCTTCTGAAGTTATATGCAAAAAATCTGAAAAATGTTTACTACAAACCCATCAATTACAACACCCGGATTTACATTTGTCTTTTCCGACAATTAATAATTCCGTTGAAAAGAAAGAAGCAATAAGTTCCGATTACATAAAGCGATATAGAGAATTTTTGCTTGAAGATTCCTACAGAGATATTAATCAATGGTATGAATATCTCAATGAAGACAAAAAACAGGGTATAATTTCTGTAAAAGAAATTGAGAATATAATTGATAGATTAAATTTGAAAAGCTTTGAAGGTGGTTATAAAGTACAAATTATTTGGATGGTGGAAACTATGCGAGTTGAATCAGCCAATAAATTACTTAAAATTTTAGAAGAGCCACCTGCTAAAACTTTATTTATCTTACTTGCTGAAGATGATAAAAAAATTTTACCTACGATATTGTCAAGATGTCAACGAATAACGGTAAATCCAATTGATAATAAAGATATAGAAGTAAATTTACGATTAAAATTTTCTATAGAGCAAGAAATGTCTGAAACAATAGCAAAAAGAGCAGAGGGAGATTGGAATATTGCTTGTAAATTAATTAAAAATAGCACTTTACAAGAAGAGTTTGAAAAATATTTTATTCGATGGAACCGAGCAGCAGTTATGGCTCCTAAAAAACCAGAATTTTTAAAAGAAATTGTAGATTGGTCATTAGAGATTTCAACATGGGGAAGAGAAAAACAAAAGAATTTTTTACAATTTTGTGCAGAAACATTTAGACAAGCCTTGCTTCAAAACTATAACAGTCCCAGTTTAGTAAATAATCCGTTAACCTATGAAAATTTTAAGTGGAATAGCTTTAGTAGCTTTGTGCATGGTAGCAATATAGAAGATATTTTAAAAGAGATAAATAGCGCATTTTTTCATATTGAAAGAAATGGAAGTGCTAAGATTATTTTTTTAGATATGGGAATTAAATTAACACGTTTTTTAGCAAGAAAAAATGAGTAAATAAAATAATCAAAAAATGTCCTTTTAAATATTTTTTTAATGCTTATAAAGGCTCTTTACAGTGTAATATTTTGTCTATCAATAATATAAATACGATCGTTTTGTGATAAGATAAAATAGATAAATAAAATAATCAAAAAATGTTCTTTTAAATATTTTTTAATGCTTATAAGGGTATGTTACAATTTAATAGCTTGTTTAACAAGAAGATAAAGGAAGGTGTTATTTAGAATAATTACAAATTAATAAAAAGTGAAAGATATGTTAAAAAAAAGATTTGGCAATATGTTGCATATTTTTATTTTTGCATAAGTCGCTTTTATTGGGACAATTATATTATAAATAAGTTTCATTCAATTGAAATAAATTATTATGAATAAAATTATAGCAGTTTGTATGCTGACTCTCTTTACAAGTATTTCTGTTATAGCGCAGAAAGTAAATGGAGATGTAAAGAATGGAGAGAAATTATTCAAAGACAATTGTACCGCTTGTCATGCTTTAGATCGTAAACTTACAGGACCTGCTCTTAAAGGAATAGTTAGCTCATTAAGTGAGGAAGGGGTTGATGTGGAATGGATTCGTAAATGGATTATGAACAATGAGGCACTTAGAAAAAGCGGAGATAAGCGAGCTAATAAAACCTATGAAGAATATGATAAAGTAGCTATGGATGTCTTTGAAGGTAGATTGTCCGAGCAAAATATAGATGATATTTTAGCCTATGTGGAAAACCCTCCCGAACCCAAAGAAGAAGCTGCCCCTGTTGTTGTTCAAAAAAATAACTCTAATGATATAAATTATATTCTCGTATCCTTCGCTTGTCTTGGAGTGATACTTATTTTTACCTTACTAAAAATAAACCAATTAGTTAAATTAAAAACTTCAAGTTCTGAATTATCCGAGCTTGAGGCTACAAGAATCAGAACCTTCTCCCAATTTTATATAAAATACAAAGGAGCCTTATACTGTTTAATTACACTATTTTTAGCTCTGTCTTTATACGGTGTTTGGGCATGGCTTATGGGAATTGGAGTAGATAAAGGATATGAGCCGGAACAACCGATTTATTTTTCACATAAAATTCATGCAGGAGAGAATAAGATAAATTGCCAATTATGTCATTCCGGAGCTAAATATGGGAAAGTATCTGAAATTCCATCTCTGAGCGTATGTATGAATTGTCATAGAAATATTAGTGAATATACCGGAAAATATATTGAACCTGGCAAATCCAAAGAATTTTACACTGCCGAAATAAAGAAAATTTATGAACATGTAGGTTGGGATGAGGAAAATCAAAAATATACAGGAAATCAAAAACCGGTTAAATGGGAAAGAATACATAATATGCCTGATTTTGTCTATTTTAATCATTCTCAACACGTAGTGGCAGGAGAAAAAACAATAATTGCCGATTACAATAAGAAAAATCCAAACCATCAAATAGATGTCGTATGTAAAGCTTGTCACGGTGCCATAGATACAATGAATGTAGTAAGAATGGCAAATGATTTTACAATGGGATGGTGCGTAGAATGTCATCGTACCACAGAAGTTGATATGAATAATGGTTATAATGCAGCTTACTTCAATAAGCTTCATGAAAAGCTTAAAAAAGAATACGGAGAAGATAAATCCAAAATAACGGTAGATGCAATAGGAGGGTTAGAATGTGGTAAATGTCATTATTAATTAATTAAAATCATCGGAAGATCATTATGGCTTCAAAAGATAAAATAAAATTTAGGAGTTTAGAAGAATTACAAGATCCTTCACTATCAGAAAAACTAGCAGCAAATGAATTTGCAGAGGAGATCCCCGTAGATGAATTTTTAGGAGATGAAACTGCAATGTTTTCTACAAAAACATCAAGAAGAGATTTTTTAAAATTCTTAGGTTTTGGAACGGCCGCAGTAACTTTGGCAGCTTGTGAAGCTCCAATTATAAAATCGGTTCCTTATGTTGTTAAGCCCGAAGGAATAATCCCGGGAGTACCGAGCTACTATGCTTCCACTCTATATAATGGTTTTGACATTGCTAGCGTTTTAGTTAAAACAAGAGAAGGAAGACCTATAAAAATAGAAAGTAATAAAAATGCTTCTTTATTTGGAGGAAGCAGTGCTAGAAGTCAAGCTTCTGTACTTTCGTTATACGATAATAACAGAGCAAAATCACCAAAATTAAATTCTTCCGAAGTTGAATGGGAAATTTTGGATGATTATGTGAATAAAGGTTTACAATCAGCCAAAGCTTCAGGTAAAAAAATAGTTATTTTAACTCCATCTTTACCATCACCTTCAACAAAAAAAATAATTGAAGATTTTACAGCAGTATATCCAGGAACGGAACATATTATTTACGATGCAATTTCGTATTCTCCGGCATTAGATGCAGCAGAAGAGGTTTATGGTGTAAGAGCTTTACCTCTATACGATTTAACCAAAGTAGAATTATTGGTTTCCTTTTCTGCAGATTTTCTAAATGATTGGAACGGAGGGCATTTTGAGGCAGATTATGCAAAAGCAAAAATCCCAGGTGAAAATATGCTGAAGCATATACAAATTGAATCAAATTTAAGTTTATCAGGAGCTAGTTCTGATGAAAGATTGCCATTAAAGCCTTCAGAAGTTCAAAAATTATTAGGAGAAGTTTATAGAGCATTAGAGGGTACTTCTACAGATCCTACTGCTCAAAAGATAGCTAAAAAATTACTAGCGAAAGGTTCAAAAGCAGTAGTATTTGCCGAAGGCGATAAATCTGCTTATGTTCTTTCCTATTTAATAAATCAAAAACTTAACTCATTAGCAGTTAGAAAAGATAAAGTGTTATTAACTAAAGAATCTAATGATTCACGCTTTTCGGAATTACTTTCTTGGCTATCAAATGGTCAAGTAGGGGTATTGCTTAACTACAATACTAATCCGATATATTCATATTCAGATAGTGAAAAATTAAAAAATCTATTAGCTAAAGTAGATTGTACGGTTTCTCTTACAGAATATGAAAATGAGACAGCGTCCCTCTTTAAAGCCCTTGCACCGGTACCTCATTGGTTAGAATCCTGGGGGGATATAAATCCGGCAACAGGAATTTATTTACTATCCCAACCAACCATTCAAAGAATTTTTGATACTCGACAATTCCAAGATTCCTTGTTGGTTTGGAAAAATGCAGGAATTCCAAGAAACGCTGTTACAGCAGGACCTTTTGATGCAGATGCAGGTACACCTCAATCAACTGATTCTTTGGCTACAAAAGCAAAAGTTACAGGTCAAGAGGAAACTACTCCATTTAATTCAACTTATACAACTACGACAGCAACGCCAAAACAAACCAATGCATACTATAATTTTTTAAAACAATATTGGCAAGGCCAATTAGGATCTAAATTGGGGTATAGCTTTAATCAAGCATTATATAATGGCTACAATGAAACTTCTGAAACTGTTTTATTGGATGTAATTGGTGGAAATGTTGAGCAAGCGCTTTCGAGTATATCCGGGATTAAGGCAGGAAAACTTGAGTTAAATCTATATTTAAAAACAGCAATAGGGGATGGCGCTCAGGCAAATAATCCCTGGTTGCAAGAGTTACCTGATCCAATTTCACGATTAGCATGGGATAATTATATTACAATTTCCTTGGAAGATGCTAACCAATTGGGAGTAAAAAATGAAATCAATGGAAGAATGCAATTGGATGGTTCGTTGGTAGATTTGGCCGTTAATGGAAAAGTAATAAAAAATGTCCCTGTATTTATTCAGCCCGGACAAGCTAAAGGCTCTATTGGTTTAGCTTTAGGCTATGGACAATCAAAGTCAGGAAAAGTAGGTCAGACAGGGATCAATGCATTTCCGATATATTTGAAATCAAATTTTGTACAATATAATGTAACTATAAACCCTGTTAAAGGTATTCATGAATTTGCTTCTATGCAAATGCAAGGAACATTGATGGGGAGATATGAAATAGCAAGAGAGATTTCTCTGGATACTTTCTTAAATGTAGATTCCAAAGAATGGAATGAGCCATTAAAGATGGATTCCTATGTGGGAGAGATGCCCATGAATAAGGTTGATCTATGGAAAGATTATGATAGTACAGACGGTCCACATTTTAATCTTTCTGTTGATTTAAATGCGTGTACCGGATGTGGAGCTTGTATTATTGCTTGTCAAGCAGAAAATAATGTACCCGTAGTTGGTAAAGAAGAGATACGAATGTCAAGAGATATGTATTGGTTACGTATCGACAGATATTATTCTTCAAAAAAACGAATTGAGCAAAAAGAAGAAATCTTGGAAGATTTAGATCAAGTTCCTATGTATAAAGAGTTGATCGAACCCAATCCTACCAATCCGGATGTAATTTTTCAACCTGTAATGTGTCAACATTGTAACCATGCTCCTTGTGAAACTGTTTGCCCGGTAGCGGCAACTTCACACGGTAAACAAGGGCAAAATCATATGGCATACAATCGATGCGTAGGAACTCGTTATTGTGCAAATAACTGTCCGTATAAAGTACGCCGTTTCAATTGGTTCAATTATGCACTTAATGACAAGTTTGATTATAATATGAATAACGATTTAGGAAGGATGGTATTAAATCCAGATGTCGTTGTTCGTTCAAGAGGAGTTATGGAAAAATGCTCCTTGTGTATACAAATGACCCAAGCTACAATTCTAGAAGCGAAAAAGCAAGGAAGAAAAGTAGAAGACGGAGAGTTTCAGGTGGCTTGTTCACTGGCTTGCTCTAGTGGAGCAATTAAATTTGGAGACATTAATGATTCTTCATCAGAAATTGCAAAACTAGCTAAAGATAAAAGGAAATATGTATTGTTGGAAGAAGTAGGAACAAAACCTAATGTATTTTACCAATACAAAATAAGGAATAGAAAAGAATCATAAAAAATTTAAGAAAGTTACTATGTCAGGACATTACGAAGCACCTATTCGCGAACCGTTAATTTTAGGAGATAAATCCTATCATGACATTACAGAAGATATTGCGCGTCCTATTGAAACCAAAGCAGGCAAACTTTGGTGGTTTGCTTTTTATATTGCTTTAGTTGCCTTTATATATGGAGTAGGTTGCATTGCCTATACAATAGGAACCGGAATAGGAGTATGGGGACTAAACAGAACGATTAATTGGGGATGGGAT